>DATBUE010000038.1:0-5963 GCA_036516375.1 Noviherbaspirillum sp.
ATGTGGTATTGCGCCATACCGGCTTGCGCTGGCCGTTTCCGCAGGAGTTGGGCGCGCGTTTGCGCGGGCGGGTCATCCGGACGACCGGGCGTCGTGGCAAGTACCTGTTGCTGCATTTTGATAATGGCACCTTGATCGTCCATCTCGGCATGTCCGGTCACCTGCGCATTCTGCCGTGCGGGACACCGGCGCAGAAGCACGACCATTTCGAGCTGGATTTGGGATCGCACATCCTGCGCATGAATGATCCGCGCCGCTTCGGTGCAGTCCTTTGGCATGGCAAGGATGAAGGCGACGTGGAGCAGCACCTGCTGCTGCGTGGACTCGGTGTCGAGCCGCTGGCAGAGGCGTTTGATGGAAAACTGCTGTATCGCCAAACGCGCACGCGCAGCGCACCCATCAAGCAAGTGTTGTTGGCCGGTGACATTGTGGTCGGGGTCGGCAACATCTATGCGTGCGAGAGTCTGTTCAAGGCGGGCATTCATCCGAAGACCGCAGCGCAGCGCATCGGGCTGGCGCGTTATGAAAAACTGGCCGTTGCGATCAAGGCCACGCTTGCGGCTGCCATCGAGCAGGGCGGCAGCACCTTGCGCGACTTCGTCGCGGTCAACGGGCAATCCGGCTACTTCCAGCAAACCTATTTCGTCTATGCGCGTGCGGGACAGGCATGCCGCGTGTGTGGTGACGAAGTGCGGCTCATGCGCCAGGGGCAGCGCTCGACCTTCTACTGCCCAAATTGTCAAAAGTAGGGTGCGATGCTAGATTCCAGCCTGTCACACGCGCTACGGGGATAACGTGAGCAATCTCGTCCATAACTTCCAGGAATACAGTGGGTGGCGCAGCGGCGTCATGGCCGCACTCGAACGTTATCGCGCATGCATTGCCGCATCCGATCTCGCGGATGCAGCCAGCGATCAGCGCTTTGCCCGTCTGCTTGCGCGTCTTGCCGATGACAAGCTGTCAATTGCATTCGTCGCCGAGTTCTCGCGCGGGAAATCCGAGCTGATCAACGCGATTTTCTTCGCCGACTACGGCCAGCGCATCCTGCCTTCTTCCGCCGGCCGCACGACGATGTGTCCGACCGAGCTGTTGTACGACGAGACCTTTCCTCCTTCGATACGGCTGTTGCCGATCGAGACGCGCGCCGAAGCGCTATCGACCAGCGACTACAAGGACCAAAGTCAGGTCTGGACCGTGCTGCCGCTCGATATCAAGTCCGGCGATGGCATGCTCGATGCGTTTCGCCAGGTCAGCCTGACCAAACGCGTGCCGGTCGACGAAGCGCGGCGCTACGGGCTGTACCACGACGACGATCCGGATTCGGCGATGGCTGTGGGCGAGGATGGCTTGGTCGAGATTTCGCAGTGGCGCCATGCGATCGTCAATTTCCCGCATCCGCTGCTCAAGCAGGGACTGGTGATCGTCGATACGCCAGGTCTGAATGCGATCGGCACCGAACCCGAGCTGACGCTGAACCTGATTCCGAATGCGCACGCAGTGCTGTTCATCCTTGCGGCCGACACAGGCGTTACCAAGAGCGACATCGAAGTCTGGCGCGATCATATCGGCGGCGGTGCTGCGCGCATGGTCGTGCTCAACAAGATCGACAGCATGTGGGACGAGCTACGCAGCGCACAGGAAGTCGAGCAGCAGATCGCCAACCAGGTAGCCACTGTCGCGCAGACGTTGAACCTGCCGCCGCAGCAGGTGTTTCCGATCTCCGCCCAAAAGGGACTGGTCGGCAAGGTCAATCGTGATCCCGCGTTGCTGGAAAAGAGCCGTTTGCCGCAACTGGAAAGTGCATTGTCCGGCGAACTGATCCCGAACAAGCAGCGCATCGTGCGCGAGCAGTTGCAAAGCGAGGTGGCCGAACTCACGACGGCCAAACAGGCGTTGCTGGGTTCGCGCATGCGCAACGTGGTCGAGCAACTGGTCGAGCTGAAGAGCCTGCGCGGCAAGAACCAGAACATCATCGAACACATGATGAAGCGGGTCGACCTGGAAAAAAAGGAATTCGACAGCAGCCTCTTGAAGTTGCAGGGCACGCGCGCGGTATTCACCCGCCTGTCGACGGAAGTATTCACCAGTCTCGGCATGGATGTGCTCAAGGAAGACATCAGGCGTACGCGCGATGCAATGGACCGCAGCAAGTTCTCGGCCGGCTTGCGTGCGGCGGTGCGCGATTTCTTCGAACAGATCCGCAAGAACCTTGCCGCGTCCAGCCAGAAGACCGACGAGATCTCGGAAATGATGACGATCATGTATCGCCGCTTCTCGACCGAGCATGGCCTGGCCCTGTCCTCGCCGATGCCGTTCTCGCTGGAGAAGTACGTGCGCGAGATCGAGATGATCGAAGGCGTCTATCACAAGCAGTTCGGCACGGCCACGCTGCTGACGATGCCGCAAGTGGTGTTGATGACGAAGTTTTTCGACTCCATCGCCTCGCGCGTGAAGCAGAGCTTTTTGCAGGCCAACCGTGACGTGGAAGCGTGGCTGAAGGTGGTGATGGCACCGCTGGAAGCGCAGATCTGGGAGCACAAGTCGCAATTGAAGAAGCGCCGACAATCGATTGAGCGCATCCATATGGCGACCGACAGCCTGGAAGAGAAGGTCGGGGCGCTGGAGGGAATGCAGGCCGATCTCGAACAGCAAAAGAAAATCCTGGTGCAACTGGAAGCCGAGCTGGGGCGAGCCTTGGATGCGCAGCTGGACTTACTGAAGGCGGCAGCCTGATGAAACGTGTGGCAAACGAGAAAACGGCCGGTTCGACCGGCCGTTTTTCTTTGGATTCCGCCTTCTCGGAAGCGGTGATCGCATGGCAGCGCGAGCACGGCCGTCATACGCTGCCCTGGCAGGGAACACGTGATGCCTATCGGGTCTGGTTGTCGGAAATCATGTTGCAACAAACTCAGGTCGCGGCAGTCGTTCCCTATTACCAGCGCTTCCTTGAGCGTTTTCCCGACGTGGCAGCACTTGCGGCCGCGAGCCAGGATGAAGTGATGGCTTACTGGAGTGGGCTGGGGTACTACTCGCGTGCGCGCAACTTGCATCGGTGTGCGCAGCAAGTGGTCAGCGAATATGGCGGCCGCTTTCCGGGCGATCCGGAGTTACTGGCGACGCTGCCCGGCATCGGTCGTTCAACCGCCGCAGCGATCGCCGCGTTTTCCTATGGCGCACGCGCTGCCATCCTCGATGGCAACGTGAAGCGCGTGTTCTGCCGGGTCTTCGGTGTAGAGGGATTTCCGGGCATCAAGGCAGTCGAGAATGCATTATGGGAACGTGCGCAAGCCTTGTTGCCCGAGCAGGGGATAGAGGCCTACACGCAAGGCCTGATGGATCTGGGCGCAACCGTGTGTACCCGCAGCCGGCCCGCATGCGAACGCTGCCCGTTGGCGCAGCATTGCATTGCCTTGGGTGAGGGACGAGTTCACCTGCTACCCACGCCAAAGCCTGCCAAGGTAACGCCATTGCGTTCGACGACGATGCTGGTGGTCGAAGCGCAGGACCAGGTTTTGCTGGAGCAGCGCCCGGATTCGGGTATCTGGGGTGGCTTGTTGTCGCTGCCGGAAGTCGTCAGTCAGGGTGAGGCGCAGCGTGCGGCGGTCCTAGCTGCAGCCGCACCTTTCGGCACGATTACCGGCTGCGAGCCGCTCGCGCCGTTTACTCACGTATTCACACACTTCAAGCTGCAGATCGCGCCGTTCCACGTTACCGTGGCCGCGCCGCAGGCCTTTGCCGGCGAGACGCGCTACGTGTGGCAGCCGAAGGCGGGACTGGCGCAGGCGGCTCTGCCGGCGCCGGTGAAAAAGCTGCTGCTGGGCTTGTATGCGGGCGGTGGCCGGCTGATCTAGTCCGAGCTGGAACTAATCGATCCACTCGACGCGGTTGCGCCCCAGTTGCTTGGCCTGGTAGAGGGCGCTGTCTGCACGCGAGATCAAGTCGTTGATGCACTCACCGGGCCGATATTGTGCGACCCCGATCGACAGCGAAATCTTTTTTTGCTCCAGTATCTTTTCGAAGTCCAGGAAGTGGGCGTAGATGCGCAGCCGTTCCGCGTGCATCACTGCACCCTTGACCTCGGTGTCTGGCAGGATTTGCATGAACTCGTCGCCACCGTAGCGGCCCAGGGTATCGGCTTCGCGGATGCTTTCGCGGACCAGGCGCGCGAATTCGCGCAGCACGGTGTCACCGGCGAGATGGCCGTTCGCGTCGTTGATTTGCTTGAAATGGTCGACGTCGATCACGCAGAGCGAGAACGTGGCGCCGTAGCGGTCGGCGCGCTGCTTGGCCTGTTCCAGTTCCGCCTGCAACTGGCGCCGGTTGGCCAGCCCGGTCAATTCGTCGCGCGCGGCCTTTTCCTCGTAGTGCTCCAGTTCGGAGCGTGTGTGCCACAACAACTGACGCAGATTCTGGATCTGGCGCGCCAGCAGGATCAATCCCGGCATCGTCAACGCAAGCACACACCATTGCACCAGATCGGCACGAAACTCGTCGCCATAGCCGTCGACATGTGCGCGCAACAGGATCAGTCCCAGGTAGGCGCCGAGGCTGCCGGCGGCCAGCAGGGCCAGCGAAGCGGTGGACAGGCGGAACAGACCGAACGAGAACGCAATCAGCATGAAGGGCACCAGCGCGATCTGGGTGTCGCGCTCAAGCCAGGCCACGCCCAACATCAGCAGCAGCGACGCCAACAGTTGCGGCAGCATCAGCGTCGGGTCCTCGAAGCGCAGGTGCCAGCCCTTCTGGAACACGAACTGGAAGGCCAGCACGACTACCAGCACTGCGATTGCGGCACTGCCGAAGGTGGCCGCGTCGATGAAGTCGTGCCGGAAGAAGACGTACAGGCTCAGCGCGTACAGCAGGCAGATCAGGCCGACCGGCAACACGCGCGGCATGCGTATGCCGGGCGGCTTGCGGCGTTCGGTCTGCTCTTCGCGCAGGGTCTCGCGTGCATCGTCCAGAAACATAGGGTCGGCATTCAATCGGATCGAGATCCGGCTTGTTGCTACAGATGGGGAAAGTGTCCGCGGACGCGGTACTGCAGGGTGCTTTCAGGTGCCGGAGCGGCGCCCGAGAGCGGAAAATGCGTTCAAGCATTTATCCTACGAATGGGCGCTAGGGCGTTTGCGCGGTGACAAACAGGCGGCGGAAAGGAGGAGGATGGGCGCGTGGTTGCTGCGTCAGGGCAGGGAGGTTATCAATCGGATAATCAGATGATCTCGTGCTGCTGAAGATATTGATGGATCAGCGACAGCCGGCTGGCCGCATCGGGAAGCTCCAGCAGTTTTTGCCTTGCCTTGAGCGGAATGGGCAGGATTTCGCACCAGCGGTTTGCGACCCAGCTCGCGCTTTCCAGACAGATCGGTTGCGAGAAGGGACTGATGAAATCCTCACCCTGTGCTTCACGGCTACGATTCTCGATATCGTCGATCACGATCTTCAAGGTCTTTGAGCAGTGCATGTGGATATCCGACACCGGGATTTCGGGATCGTCGGGCAGGATTTCATAGCGCGCTTCCAAGCGTTGGTTGCCGAGCACGCGCGTGCCGAGAATGCGAAAGCGCTGGCCGCCCTGTATGCGCAGATTCATCATGCCCATTTCCGCCATGTCCACGTCGGTGATGTGCGCCAGGCAGCCCACTTCCTCTGGATCGGCGGCGGCACCGACTTCCTGCCCCGAGCGGATCAGCACCACGCCGAACGGTTTCCCGCTACGCATGCAAGCGCTGACCATGTCGACATAGCGCGCTTCGAAGACCTTCAGCGGCAGGATGCCGGCAGGGAAAAGCACGGCTTTCAGCGGAAACAGGGGCAGCCAGGCGGAGTCGTCGGACATCGTGTTCAATGCAATTCGCGGTGGCGCAGCAGCACGTGTTCGTGGCTGTTGCGGAAGTGGCGGGCCAGTTGCTCGACCATGTAGACCGAGCGGTGCTGACCGCCCGTGCAGCCGATGGCCACTGTCA
>DATBUE010000039.1:0-11722 GCA_036516375.1 Noviherbaspirillum sp.
CGACCGTGTCGCACTCCTGGAAAGCGTCCTGCCCGATCGCGTGCGAAGGCACCTGGCCCGAAATCACGACCATCGGGATCGAGTCCATGTAGGCGGTGGCCAGGCCGGTGACGGCATTGGTGACGCCCGGGCCGGAGGTGACGATGGCAACACCGACCTTTTGCGAGCTGCGCGAATACGCATCGGCAGCATGCACGGCCGCTTGTTCGTGGCGTACCAGGATGTGCTGGAATTTGTCCTGATTGAAGATTGCGTCGTAGATGTAGAGCACTGCGCCGCCGGGATAGCCGAACACGTGTTCGACGCCTTCCTCGGCCAGGCAACGCACGACAATTTCCGCGCCTGTGAGTTCTGCACTCATGGTGAGTCCTTTCAAGGTCCATTGGAGATTGATCGGATGCTCTCCCCTCGCGAAATCACGGTCGGCAAATCAGGCCAGGGCTTCCCTTCTTTGTGCGGTCACGCCGCTTCGTCCTGCCCCCGTAGGAGACATTTCAAAGCGCCGCTCAACGCGACTCGTTCAGCCGAGGTTACTGGAATGCCGCACCGTGCTTCTCACGCTTGTGGCGTGGGTTAGAGCAAATCGGTTACAGCGCGTCTGATGCGGGAGCGGCGCGATAAGCCGCAAGCGAAAAGACTAGCCTTCGGGTTCGAAGGGAGTGATACGTTAATGCGTCGCACCATTTTGGTCAAGGTCAACGCCCCGATTCCTTTTGAAATCAAGCGGTTTGCGGCGTTTCTTGCGGCCCCGCAAGCGTCAATCTTTGATAGCATGCCGCGATTTCTTCGCTCAGATTTTTTCATTTAGATAATCCTTCCATAACGTGTCCGCCTCCCCTTCCACACCCACCATCCGCCGCCGGCTTGCCGCGATGCTGTACGAATCGATGCTGCTTTTCGGTGTGCTTGCGGTTGCCGGTGCGGTTTTTGCTGTCGCCCTCGAACAGCGCCATGCGCTTTATCTGCGCGAGCAATTGCAATATGCGCTGTTCATCGTGCTGGCGCTGTATTTCGTCTGGTTCTGGACCCATGGCGGGCAGACGCTGGCCATGAAAACCTGGCGCATTCGCCTCGTGACCAGTTCCGGTGCCGCAGTGGGCTATCCACGTGCCTTGCTGCGTTATCTGTTGGCGTGGGTATGGCTGTTGCCGGGGCTCGTTGTAGCCGCTGCCGTTGACGCGCATGGGCCGGCTTTGTTGTTGATCCCCGCCGCCAACCTGCTGCTGTGGGCGCTGACGCCCTTTCTCGATGCCGAACGCCAGTTCCTGCACGACCGCCTCGCGGGGACACGACTGGTTCAGCACGCACCATCCGCCCCCGCGTCCGGCAAGCCGGCTCGCATCTAACTGGAGAAGAGTTACTCGTGGTCGCTTGGCTGACGCGCCTGCTGCTGCTTGCCCAACTGGCTGTCGCACTCGGCCTGGCAATGCTCTTCATGCACAGTTTTTCGCTTTCTATGCCGGTGGCAATCTTGCTGGCGGGCTTGGCTGTGGTCGGCGTGCGGCTGGCGATCATCCTGAACAATTTTCTTGTCGCCGCTCGTTTTCGCAGTCCGCTTCCTCCCGAATGCCGGCTCACCCCGATGCAGGGATTGCGCATGTATCTCGAAGAAGCACGCGCTTCACTGGTCGCCTCGTCCTGGGACATGCCCTTTCGTCGTTTCGGCTGTTACCCCGCCGCGCAACGCCGCACCTTGCCAGTGCTGCTGATCCACGGCTATGGCTGCAACAGTGGTTACTGGCGGCCGTTGTCGGCAAGCTTGCGCAACGCTGGCATCGGGCACTGCACCGTTGATCTGGAACCCGTGTTCGGCAGCATTGAGAATTACGTGGAAGCGATCGCCGAAGCCATCGACAAGGCATGCGGTTCCGGCGGTCCGGTAGTGCTGGTCGGACACAGCATGGGCGGCCTTGCCGTGCGCGCCTACCTGCGCAAGTACGGATGCGGCCGCGTGGCCAAGGTGGTCACGCTCGGGACACCGCATCGTGGCACCGTCCTCGCTCGCTTCGGCATCGGCATCAACACGCGTGAGATGGCATGGCATCCAGCCGGACCAGCCGCCCGGTGCAGCGACTGGCTGCGCCGCCTGGAGCAGAGCGAGCAGGCGTGCACGCGCAGCCTGTTCGTGTCGATCTACAGCCACCACGACAACATCGTTTCGCCGCAGACTTCGGCCTGTCTGGAAGGCGCCGAGAACATCGGCTTGCATGGCGTCGGACATGTGGCACTGGCCTCGGATCGCCGCGTGCAGGTGCTGGTCATGCGCGCGATAGAAACCGCATCCCCGCCCATCACAGATGCAAGCGTGGGGGCTGCCAACTAAGGGCCTTGGCGGTGCTATCCTAGCCGCCCAAAATCAGGGAGACAGCCTGCATGCAACAGAAGGCTCCGCGGCGGACACGGGACCGCATCCTCGAACTCTCGCTACGCCTGTTCAACGATTTCGGCGAACCGAACATCACGACCACGATCATCGCCGACGAGATGAACATCTCGCCCGGCAACCTGTACTACCACTTTCGCAACAAGGACGACATCGTCAACTCGCTGTTCAGCCAGTTCGAAGCCGAGATCGGCCACATGCTGTCGGTGCCGGAAGGACGGCGACCGAACATGGAAGACGTCTGGCAGTACATGCATGTGAGTTTCGAACTGGTGTGGCGCTATCGCTTCTTCTACCGTGACCTGAGCGACCTTCTGTCGCGCAACCGCAAGCTTGAATTGCACTTCAAGCAAATCCTCTCGCACAAGACCAAGGTCGCACGCGAGTTGTGCATCGGTCTGCGCTCGGACGGGGCAATGGAAGCGACGGATGCCGACATAGAGGCGCTGGCGGTGAACATGGTGGTGGTGGCCACCTACTGGCTGTCGTATGAATATGTGCGCAATCCGCGCAAGTACAACGAACAACAGGCAGTGGCCGATGCGCTTGCGCGCGGCTGCTACCAGGTCCTGTCCCTGATCCGGCCCTATTTGCGCGGCGAGACCCAAGCCGCCTTCGAAAAGCTCGCCGAGCCCTACCGGAAACAACCCGCCTGATCTGCACTGCGCTGAATCTGCGCATCTATTGCGCCGCATGAAGCATCTTGGCACCAAGTATCTTGCCCCGTCGTGCCGATGCTGGGCGCGCCATGGGATCGACCATGACCGCGCACAGCATCGTGCGGGACGCCAAACCGCTTCGAGTAGCCCGCTTATTTAAGCTGGGCGAGACGAGCATCGACGAAGGCGACCAGATCCGGCGACAGCGTGTTGCTGGCACGCGCACGCTGGAACGCCTCGCGCGCCTCGGCAAGCCTGTGCTCGGCCTGCAGCGAAATGCCCAGGCCCATCCACCACACACCGTTAGTCGACGACAGGCGCAAAGCCTGCATGTACTGTTCGGCCGCCTCCTTGTGCTGGCCGTTACGCTGCAGCAGCGCGGCATCGAAGGCGAGATAAGCGGCGTCGCTGGCTGCATGGCGGCGGGAATTCGCCAAGGTCGCGAGCGCCGCGGGCAACTCGCCACTCTCCAGTTGCAGGCGCGCCAGGATCATCGCGAACCCGATTTGGCGCTCGTCGATTGCCAGGCCTTCTGCAGCCAGTGACAGCGCTTCACGTGTGCGCCGCTCCTCCAGCAGCATGGCTATGGCCGACTGGCGCGCCTCGGCATGGCGTGCATCGAGCTGCAAGGCTTGCTGGAAACCCGCCAGGGCCTCCTGCTTCTTGTGTTGGCGCAGAGCCAAGGCGGCCTTGCGGAATTCGTTCTCTGCTTGCTGCTGCGGCGAGAGCTCGCGTACCTGCTTGCGCAAGGGCTGCTCCTGCGGGTTTGCCTCGCTGCCGCCCTGCGCCAGCGTAGCGGGCTCTTGCGCTTGCCGCGCGCGAGGCAACTCCGCCGATACGGTGGTGCCTGGTGCCGCGGGCACAGGTTGCGCGGCAGGTTCGGGATTACCCTCCGCACGCGCGGGCCTAGCAGACGCTACGGACACATTGGCCGCCGGAGCAGCGAGCGGCCCCTCACCTGCGGGCTCGACCGCCTGCGCAGCAGCGGCGCCAGTGGCGCCGGCTTGCAATGGCGCTGAAGTAGCAGCATTCGGTGCCATCGCAATTTCGGCGTGCACCGGAGACGGTTTAGGCAGTGTCAGACCGGCCTCGAACTTCAGCGGCAACTGCGCCTGCATCAGATAGGGATCGGGCGCCGGCGGCCGGGTCAGCATCCATGCGATTACGCCGGCCAACACGAGTGCGAGAACCAGAACCAGCCACCACGCAGGATGAACCCCACGCTCTGCGGGCACCGCACGTACCTGTTCACCGAAGGGACCGGGACCGGCGGCTTCGGCACGGCGGGCATCCAGGTCCTTGAGCATCTGGTTGATCAGACTCATTGCAGATACATCCAAGTGATACCGCTGGCCGCAAACAGCACGGCAGCGGTGCCGGCGCAGGCCCATGGCCACCAGCGTTTGCGCGAAGCCGCAGTGTCGGACGCAGCCGCCTTCACATGGCGCGCTGCGACTTCCTGCCGACCCTCGCCGAAAGTCAGCATCAGGGCCTTGTGAGCGAGCACGTTGACCAGGCGCGGAACGCCGCCGGTCGCGGCATGCAGCACGCGCAATGCCCGCGGACTGAACAGGCGGCTGCCGGCAAAGCCCGCGACAGTAAGGCGATGTGCGACGTAGTAGGCCATGTCGTCGCGATTCAGCGGGCGCAGACGATAGTGAAACGTGATGCGCTGATTGAGCTGACGAATCGCGTCCTGCTGCAGCTTGCGGTCGAGTTCGGGCTGTCCGAACATCACGATCTGCAGCAGCTTGCGCTTTTCCGTTTCCAGGTTGGTCAGCAGGCGCAAGGCTTCGAGACTTTCGATCGGCATCGCCTGCGCCTCGTCCAGGCACAGCACCGGACGCTTGCCTTCGCGCGCCAGGACCAGCAGCCGGTAGTTGATCGCCTTGAGCAACTGGTGCTGGTCCACGTCGCGTTCCAGCGCGATCTCGAGCTCGTCGGCCAGCGCCAGCATCAGCGAGCGCGGTTCGAGGTAGGGATTCGGGATGTAGGCCGTGACGAAGCTCTTATCGAGCGAGGCCATGAACTTGCGACACAACAAGGTCTTGCCGGTACCGACCTCACCGGTGATCTTGATGAAACCTTCGCCATTCTTCACCGCAATCAGCAGCGTATTGAGGGCTTCCTGATAGCTGCTGCAAGCGAAGAAGTAACCGGTGTCGGGCGTGATGCCGAAGGGGAGTTCGCGCAGGCCGAAGTGTGACTTGTACATGCCCTTACTGACGCTTCGCCCTTTCCTGCGGAGCCAGTTTCTGGATACGTTGCTGCGAGCCCAGGATGTCCTGCGCCCAGTCCGCGTCATCCTGCACGATGGTGGGCTTGAGCAGGATCACCAGTTCGCTCTTCTGGGAAAGCTGGCTGGTATTCCGGAACAAGGCACCCAGTCCAGGGCCGTCGCCGGCACCGGGCAGGCCGGAGCGATCCGAGCGCGTGGCTTGCCGCATCAGGCCGCCGATTGCAACTACCTGACCGTCACGGCCACGTACGATGCTGTCCGTCTCGGAGGTATTGCTGGCGGCAAGCGGCAAGCGCAGATTGCCGCCGGTGCCGAGGTCGATACTCTTGTTCACCGTCTGGACCTGGCTGACCGAGGGACGCACATGGAGGATCACGTTGCCGCGGTCATCGATCTGTGGCGTCACATCCAGGACCACGCCGGAGAAGAACGGCTGCAAGGTCACGGAAGGCGTGGTCACGGTGGATGTGCCGGTCGTGGTCGTCGTGCTGACATTGGTGACGAAAAATTCATCGGTACCGATCTTCAGCACGGCCTTTTGGTTGTTGAGCGTCGCAATGCGCGGACTCGACAATACGTGCACATTGCCTTGCGATTCGAGGAAGGAAAGCAGAGCCGCGAAATTGCTGGTCTGAAGTGCCAGTCCGAACAAGGAGCCGGCTCCGGTGGAGGGCGTGTTGATGCAGCAGCCGGGCGTGGCGCCGATGGTGCCCGGATTGTTCAGGCTGCTCGTCGCGCCCCCTGCTCCCAGTGGTGCCAGTGCCGTGCCCGGCGCCAGCAGCCCGAATGAAGCGGGACTGTCGGCATGGGTTCTGAACCCAGCCCAGTTGATGCCGGTCTGATAGGCCTCGTTAAGCTGTACCTCGATGATCTTCGCTTCGAGGATCACCTGACGACCGACCGACAGCTGCGCCGCCTTCAGGTAGGAACCGACGCTGCGCAGCTCCTCAGGCATGGCGCGCACTACGATGACCCCGGAATGCGGGCTGATCACCACGCTGCGCCCGTTGCCGTTCCCGCCTACGATCGCAACTAGTGCGGCCTGCAGCTCGGTCCAGAAATCGGCTTCCTGCTCGGTACTGACCTTGCTGCTGTCGCGCCCTGCTCCGGTCTGGTTCTGGTTCTGGTTCTGGTTCTGGTTCGGGTTTTGCGCAGAGTTATTGGCCGAGTTGTAGCTATTGCTCTGAGAGTTGTTCCCCTGCGGATTCACGTCTGCTACCGAGGTCGACGTCACGCGCAGCTCGGTCGATCCACGGCGCGAACCGGTCAGGTAGTTGACCTGGAAAACCTGGGTCTGCAGACCGGCCGGGCGCACCGAAATGCGGTTGCCTTCTACCCGGTAGTCATAGCCGTACAGGTCGCGGATCGCCTCCAGCGCTTCCAGTACCGTCACATCCTTCAGGTTGGCGGAAATCGTCCCCCGCACGTCCGGGTGCACCAGCATGTTGTAGCGCGTGCCCGAAACGATCGCCATAAAGAACTGTGCTGCAGGCACGTTGTTGAACGAGACGTCGAAACGCTCCTCCATGGGCTGGGGGGGAATCGGTAGCTCGATCTGCAGCGGCGGCAGCAAGGCCGCGGAAACCGCGTCGGGCGTAGCCGCGCGCGGTGTGGCCTGCGCAGCCTTGTCCATTTCGCTGTTGATCGCATCGTAGGTATCGCGCCTTTCAGGCGCGGTGCACGCCGCCAGCGAGGCAACGAGGAGGGAGATGAGTGTTTTCCGCAGCATTGTCTCTTGCACTATTTGTTATTCGTCTTTGAAGCGGCAGTGGCCGCCACGGCGTTCTTCTGCACTTGCGGATACAGCCGCAGCACGCGCTGTGTATTCCCCTCGCGCAGCACGACTTCCGAGTCACGAATGGCAATCACTTGCGCATCGCCCACCGTATCGCCCTGCTTGACGACTCTCCCGCTGATCATCGCTTCCCGCCGACGCGGCGACACGAGGATGGATTGCAGCACTTCGCCTTCGGCATCGGCGGCCGCAACTGGTTTCACGACGGCATCGGGAGGACGGGTCGGGTCGCGTAGCGCCTGTGCGAACGCTGTTGCACTCGTGAAGATCAGCACGGCCACAGCGGCACGACGCAGGCCTGAAAAGGCGGTGTTCAAATATGCAGCCATTGCTTGTCCAGGCTCAGCGTGTAGACGGTCAACGTCATGGTCGCAGTCGGGTACTTTTCCACGGAAAACGTCAGATCGCCCCAGAGCAATTGGGAAGAAAGGCCTTCGAGCTCGGAGAGGTACGCCATCATGTCCAGATATTCCCCCCGCACGGTCAAGGTCACGCCGTGCCGGTATAGCCCGCTCGTCCGGGCCGCTTCGCTGCCGTGGGTCGAAGTGTTTTCCTGGCTGGTGGCGCGCTCCTGTGTACCGCCAGCCTCGCCGACTGGAATCTCCAGCAGACTGGCCGCAGGAAGCTTCTTCAGGCTGACCAAGCGTAGGCCTGCGCTCTTGCTCAGCATTTCTTCCAGCAGCACCGGCATACGTTCCGGGCTGATGAGCCCTTGTTGAATCCCGGCCACATCGCGCTGGAGTTGGGCACGTTGCTGCTGCAACGCAGGCAGGCGCGCGCGGTTGGCTACATCCGGGTCCACCGTCTGCTCGGCGACCTTTTTCTGGATCTCGGTACGGATGCGTGCAATCTGCCCCCGCTCGTCCTGAATGCGACGGTTAATACGCGCCTGCTCCTCGTTCTGCGGCTCCAGGATCAGGCGGTTCAGGCCGACCACCAAGGCAAGCGCGATCATCAGGAAAATGACGGCGCGTTCGCGCAGGGTCAGGGCGTCTATACGCGTGGACAATTTTGTCCAGTAGGCCTTCATCGACTCTGCTCCTGTCCGGCCACACTGCTGGCTCCCTGCTTCCCCGACTGCAGACGGAACACGACTGAGGCGAGCTGTCCCGCACCGATCTTGTCTTCCGGTTCCTGCATCTCGAGCCCATCGAACGAGCGCCCGCGCATGGTGGGCTCCGCACTCAAGCGCTTCAAATAGGCTGGCACCAGTTCAGGCCGCAAGGCACGTCCCGCAATGCCGATTTCGCTGCCGCCGGCCGCGATCGAAAAGCTCGTCAACCAGATGCCATCTTCGATCTGGCGTGCGAAAGCCCGCATGTAGTCGGAATAGCCGTTCGCATTGCCAAACTCGCCCTGCCCCAATGTAACGGTCACCTTCTGCAATCCGTCGATCTCGGCCTCCAAACGTCTGACCTCGGCTTCGAGCCCGCCATCCTTCTGGCGCTGCCGCAGGCCGGCTTCCAAAGTCGCCAGCTGCTGGCGTGCCGCTTCCAGTTGCGCGGTTACGGCCTCGGCTTCGGCCCGCACGCGTGGCAATTGCGTCCTGACGAGGACGCCCATCGCGATCACGCCGAGCAGGATCAGGCCTAGCGCCTGAACCATGGTCAGAGCGGAAAAGTATTTCTTCTGCTTCAGGAAGATCGGATTGAAGAGATTGATCTGCTGACTCACAAGACCCTCTCCTCTTGGCGCAAGGCTGCGCCGAGCGTCAGAAACATCTGCTGCTGCGCCTGCGGCGTTGCCAGCCAGGGAGCGGCGGACGTATCAAAAACGTCCTGCAGCGCGATGCACTCGACCGGTAGATAAAGATTGGAACCAAGATAATTGCGCAGGGCGCTAATGCTTTCACCGCCCGGCGCAAGCAACAGCTTCACTACCGAAATGAAGTGGTACTGACGCTCGAAATGATCGAGCGAACGCTGTACCTCGAGAACGATGCGCTCGAGCACGGTAGCGCGTTGCGCTTCGTCCGCCTGGGTCAACTGTTCGGCCGAGACATCGATGCGGCGCGCAAGATAGAGTTCACCACCCGCGGTGAAGGTCAGCAGCCCGCCCTGCGCATCGAAGGAAAGCAGTGCAAGTGCGCGCCCTTCCGTCTCCAGCAAGGCTGCGATGTTGCGCTGTGCCATCTCTGGAATATCGATGACGGACAGGTTGATCCTCGTCTGCTCGAACAGCTCCTGACGTTTCTGCACTACCTGATTGCGTGCCGCCACGGCGTACATGGAATGGGATCGCGTCGGGGCGTTCTTGTCCGCGGGGATATTGAGTACGTCCAGCGTCGCGTCGTCGACGTGAAAATCGAGCAGATCCTTCAAGCGCCAGCGGATTGCCGTCTTGAGTTCATTGGACGGCACATTCGGTGCCTCGACTGCAACCATTTGGTATTCACCGGCTTCAAGCAGATGCGAACAGTTGTAGCGGGCAGCATCGAGCTCCTTCGCCATTTTTTCCAGCGTGGCCGGGAGTGACTGCGCGATCTCGACGCAAGCAGCCCGCGCGACCGCGGGCTTGCCGGCTCCGCGAATGACGGAAGCTGCACACAAATGACGTCCCTGCGCAGCAAGCACCAGCCATCCCTCGGCCTTCCTGTTTCTTTTGAAGAATTGCATGCTCGAAGTCAATAAATAATCCGGACGAAGGTAAGGGAATCACCCACACGTGTCAATTGATTTGACTCAAGAATTTTTCTCTAAGTCCCTGATTTAACTAGAATTTCCATATAGAAATTGAATTTACCAACGCTCCCGGAAGTAAATTACCGGGCCACCCCTGAAAACTCCAAAGGTCTGCTGGCCCGAACCAGGAAGGTGCGGCAATGCCGATTGCAGGAGCACTGATCCTTTCTGGGTGGTATTGGGCGAAGCAAGGCGTATTGCACCAGCCCCGCTCTGCACCAGCGCCGGCGATCCGATATTGCTCGCATTCATATTCCCGGCATTAAGCCCATCCTTGTATCCGGCAAATGCGAATGATGGGGCTGCCAGTGCCGTGCAGTTGTCATCGGTATTGCGGACAAAGCGACCGCCGCTCCAGAACTGCGTCTCGATCGGGACGCCCAGCGGGAGCCCGAGCGCGCCGTGGCCGTTCGGAATTCGCATGCGCCCGAAACGCATGTCGGTCTGGCCGAGCATCGCGGCATTGCACAAGGTGCAGTTGCCGGTGGTTGCGGCGTTCATATCGCCGCGCAAAGGAACGGCATCGAGCGTATCGGTCAGGCCGAGGCCGATTGCAAGCGCGGCAAAGGGCTCCTCGGCGTTGGCGGCGCGACTGAAGGCGAATGCGTTGTTGTTCGGAGCCAGCGGCGACGGATAAACGAACAGGCCATTGGTCCAGGCATTCAAGGCCAGCGTGGTCGGCGTAACCGGAGCGATACGGGCACCGCGATTGACGCCGTCGTCACCGTTTTCTGCCACCAGACTCAGGACATTCCCGGTTGCCACCGGCGCGTACCCAGCGCGGCCGTAATTCGTCGTGACCTGGCCGCGACGGTTCATCGCGCGTAGCGTGAAGCCGAGGCGAAACGCTTGCCCTTGATAAGTGAAGGCTCCGGCGTCGCACCCGTGCTCCAAGGTAGGGCCCGAGGCTTCGAAATAGTGCGGCTTGAAGCGACCAATCACACGATTGGGGGCCGCATTCGCGCCCCCGGTCGTGTAGTAGCGCATGCGATTGGCGAGATTGACGCCATGGACAGGCTGATACTGGGTTGATGTCGCCGCAAGCGTGAAGGCCCCAACCTCACTGTAGTCCAGCACCAGGCTGGACTGGACGCCGTTGGAGATGGTGACTTCATTGTCGGACAAGGCTCCCAGCGCTCCCGGGCTCGGTGCAAAGGGCGCTTCAGCCGTAAGTCTGACGATATCGGCGTAAGACGTGACTACACCGCCACCGGTAATCTGGGCGAATGTCTTGTCGGTATCGGGGAAGCCGTCACCGTTGGTGACGTTGGTATCGCCCGCGGCATTCCACAGATAGGCCCCCACTGTCGCCGCGAAATCGGTGCCGGCTGAAACGAAGGCCGCGCCTCCATTTGCGGTCGTTGCAACCGCATTGGTCGCAGGATTGTTTACGGCTCCTGACTTGATGCCGCTGACAACAACCGCGAACGGGCGCAAGGTCATCAGCGGTGAGGAGATTGTTGCCGCATCAGGATTGGCCGTCTCGCTCAGTTGCGGATAAAAATTTCCGATGTCGGTGCTCTTCAGGCAGAAGTAGGCGTTCGCGGAGCCGTTGAAGGCGAGCGACAAGTTGGATCTTTGCGGTACCGAGCTGGGCAGAGGCGCGTTCCCACAGGTTTGCGGGTTCGCATCCGGTAGACAGGAATTGGGTGTTCCTGCTGGCGCGGGGCACATGCGCGGCGCAGCCGCCCCGCCCGGATGGATCAGCGTCGGCTCGTACCAGGCGCTCATGTCCTTGGTGCCTTCTACGTTCGCCGCACTGCAACCGCTGTAATGCGTCACCCGCATCAGATGCGGGCGACCTGCAACCGGCTCGACGCTCTCGGCATTGGTGATCCGGTACGACGATCCCGTGCTGCTGTATGAAATCGGCACCGGCGAGGTGCTGGATGTCTGCGCATCCGCCACGTTAAGAGTCAGCGTCGCGGTGGTGGTGTTGGTCAGGTAGAACCGGGCCTCGCCTGC
>DATBUE010000040.1:0-2283 GCA_036516375.1 Noviherbaspirillum sp.
GTTCGCACTCTTGCGGATAAAGGGGGTGTCGAGCGGCTTATCTGCGTATCAGGCTCGTAGCCTCGGGAACGACTCAGCCTGCCCAACACCCGGTTTCCCAAGCGTCCTTGGAAAATCTTAACGAATTCGATGTATAGGGAACGACAAGTAGTAAGTAAATGAATACCAGTACGTTCTTCCGTTCTCCGTTCTCCGTTCTCCGTTCTCCCGTTTCGCCTGCCTCCACTCCCGCCCGGTTCAACTTCTCCTGACCCTGTCATTCCGAGCGTCTTGACGCCCAAAATTCGTTCCCGCGCTGGCTCAGTGCCTGCCAACGCTTTCATTGTTCCCATTTGATCCAGCCTTCTCGACGTTTTTCTGCGCCTGACCTTTCTTCATGAAGGCGGTGACGTTCTCGCCTGCTTCACCGCGCCTCCTTCCGCCGTCAGTTCCACCCTGCGGTCCAAGCCATCACGATTCTCCAATTGACATTCAAGTGGCCGCTGCAGATAATGAAAACAGAACACACGTTACGCAGAGCAGAACAAGCTGCAAAAAAGCTGCTTGCTCCCTGTCTCGACCTCGACCACGGAGTCCTCATGTCCCAAGCCACCCCCGAAACCAAACCCTTGCTGATCAATGGCGAGCGCATCGTCACCGAGCGCACCTTCGATTCGATCAACCCGGCCACCGGAGAGCTGAACTACCGCGTCTCGCTGGCCGAAGCCTCGCACGTCGATGCCGCGGTGGCGTCCGCGAAGCAAGCCTTTGCATCCACCGGCTGGCGCAACATGCTGCCGCACGAGCGCGCCCGCGCGCTGAACCGCATCGCCGACCTGATGACGGCACGTGCCGAGGATTTCGCGCGCGCACAGATGCTCGAGAACGGCAAGGTCTGGTCAGAGTGCAAGGCGCAGGCCGGCAGTGCAGCCGCGACCTTCCGCTATTTCGCCAGCGTGTGCGAAACACTGGGCTCCGAAGTCACGCCTTCGCGTGGCGACTACCTGTCGATGCTGGCCTATGAACCCTATGGCGTGGTCGCAGCGATCACGCCCTGGAACTCGCCGTTGACGATGGAAGCGCAGAAGGTGGCGCCGGCGCTGGCGGCAGGCAATGCCGTGGTGCTCAAGCCTTCCGAAGTCACACCGTCGGCCGCACTGCTGCTTGGCGAGGTCGCGCTCGAAGCCGGTCTGCCCAAGGGCATCCTGAACGTGATCACCGGCGACGGCATCACGACCGGCAACGCACTGGTCCAGCATCCGGATGTGCGCATGGTGTCCTTCACCGGCGGCACCGCTACCGGCCGTCACATCGCCGGCCTGGCCGCGCAGCGTCTGATTCCGGTGGCGCTGGAGCTGGGTGGCAAGTCGCCGCACATCATTTTTGAAGACGCGGCGATCGAGTCCGCCGTGGCCGGCGTGGTCGATGGCATCTTCGAAGGCAGCGGTCAGTCATGCGTGGCCGGTTCGCGCCTGTTCGTGCAGCGTTCGGTGTATGACAAGGTCGTCGCATTGCTGGTGGAAAAGGCCAATGGCCTGCGCGTCGGCATGCCGCTGGAAGCCGGTTCACAGATGGGCCCGCTGTCCAGCTTCGGCCATCGTGATCGCGTCGAACGCATGGTCGAAGCCGCGCGCGAAGAGGGCGCCCAGATCCTGGCGGGCGGTCGCCGTCCGGATGGCGCCAGCTTCGACGCTGGCGCCTTCTACCTGCCGACCGTGATCGGCGGGATCACCAACAAGTCGAACGTGGCGCAGCAGGAGATCTTCGGCCCCGTGCTGTGCGTGCTGCCGTTCGACGACGAACAGGACCTGATCGCGCAAGCCAACGACAGCGCCTTCGGCCTGGCCTCCGGCATCTGGACCGCGAATTACCAGCGTGCTTGGCGTGTGGCGCGTGCGCTGGAGACCGGACTGGTCTGGATCAACACCTACAAGCAGCTCTCGGTGGCCACGCCTTTCGGCGGCTTCAAGGAAAGCGGCATCGGACGCGAGAAGGGCGTGACCGGTGTGCGGCTGTACCAGCAGAGCAAGGGAATTTACTGGAGCATGAATCCGGCGAATTTCGCGGGAGGGTGAGCGGTCACGCGGGGTTGCGATGCCGCGTGTATCCAAAGAATGCAATCAAGGGCGTTTGCAGCCACGACGCTGTTCGGTAAACACTGACCTGTCATTCCCGCGCAGGCGGGAATCCAGCTCATACTTCTGCAGCACTGCGAGCGTTCGAGCTGGGTTCCCGCCTGCGCGGAAACGACAAGCCATGGATTTCTAATCGAATTCGCACCTGCCGACGTCACCATAAAAAAAA
>DATBUE010000041.1:0-3599 GCA_036516375.1 Noviherbaspirillum sp.
GCTCAGTCGAGGCCGAGGCGGATTGCCTGCGGGACAAGGCGCGGCGACGCGACATGGCGGGTGCCATGGCAAGGAGCCGCAACGCCGTACCGTGGGCAAGCCGTCCGGCATCGGCGAGCTGGTCAGGGCGAATCCGCTCTAAGAACGTGTTCA
This sequence comes from Noviherbaspirillum sp., assembly GCA_036516375.1. Lineage (GTDB taxonomy): Bacteria > Pseudomonadota > Gammaproteobacteria > Burkholderiales > Burkholderiaceae_D > Noviherbaspirillum. The sequence continues at coordinate 154 of DATBUE010000041.1, forward strand.
CGATCTTCTGAGCAACAAGGCCAGGAATGCCAGGTGGATGAACTGTAGGCTGGTATTGAGCCAGCGTTCACAGTTTTTCCATAAGCGTCGATTCTTGTCGAGCCATGCAAAGCTGCGCTCGACAATCCAGCGCTTGGGCATGACCTTGAAAGTGTGCAGCTCGCTGCGCTTGGCAATTTGCACTGTGACATGCTCGCCCAGAACCTCGCGCGCGCCCTGTGCGAAAGGCTCGCCCGTGTAACCGCTGTCGCACAGCAGGCTTTGCACGCGATTCAATCCCGGCTTGCAGCGCTTGAGGGCTTGTAGTGCCCCCTTGCGATCCGTGACCTCGGCGGTCGTGACTGCCACTGCATGCGGCAGCCCCTGCGTATCGACTGCAATGTGGCGCTTGATCCCCGACACCTTCTTGCCTGCGTCATAGCCCTTCACGGTCGTCGTGTCCGTGTTTTTCACGCTCTGTGCGTCCACGATCAAGAGCGAACTGCAGGCGTTGCGCCCCAGTTTCTCCCGGGTCTCGCCAACCTGATTTTTTAATGCCTGCTCCAGCAGGCTCATCCCTCCCTCGTCAGGCTCGCTCCACTTTGCAAAATACGAGTGCACCGTACGCCACTTGGGAAAGTCGCTGGGCAAGGCCCGCCACTGGCACCCCGTGCGCAGCAGATACAGGCTCGCGCAAAACACTTCGTACAAATCTATCGTCCGGGGTTTGGTCTTGCGCCGCGCCTGCTCCAGCAAGGGCTCAATTTTCTCGAATTGCTTACGGCTAATGTCGCTTGGATAGCTCTTGGTTCGCATCCGGGCATCTTCTCAGATGAGAACAAGATCGTGAACACGTTCTAAGTCCCGCGGAAAATAAATCGTGAGATGGATGGGGCTTGGAGCGGATGCGATGCAAGGCGCCCGTCTCGCAGGAGTGCGGGCACTGCAAGAGACGGACAACGCAGCAGCGCGCCGCCAAAGCCGCAAACATCCACAATTTGTTTTGCGTGGTTAGCGGGGGTACTTAGTTCAAGCGCCGGCTCGCTTCACGCAATTCGGGCAAGCGCGCGCGTAGCTGCTCCGCGTCCTCCGCATCCGGCTCCGCCTCCAGATAGGCTTCGATATCTTCCAGCGCCGCTTGCGCACATTCCAGGTGTGCATAGGCCAAGCCCCGATCGCGCCGCTCGCTGGCGTTGTCGGGTAGCAGGATGACCAGGCGCTGCTGGATTTCCAGAAGTTGCTGCCACTGTTCTTGCCCGCTGAAAACGGTCTTCAGGTTGCGCAGCATGCGCGCCAGGATTTCGCGCGGGTGGGCGGGATGCAGGTAGTAGGCCAACGCTACGCCGCCAGCGTCGACGGCTTCGCCCAGAAAGGGTTCGAGCCGCTCTTCCAGGTCTTCGCGGGAAAGGCTGGCGCCATTGAGCGGGTCGAGCACGATGTCCCCGGACTGAACCGACATTTTCATCAGGAAATGGCCAGGAAAGGACACGCCTTTCACGGGCAATCCGATCTGTTGCGCCAACTCCATATAGAGCACGGCCAGTGAAATCGGGATGCCCCGCCGCGTTTCCAGCACTCGATGCAGATAGCTGTTGTCCGGGCTGTAGTAATCGTTGACGTTGCCGGCGAAGCCCAGCTCACGATAGAAGAAGTGATTGAGCAAGCGCAGCTTCTGCACGCTGGAAGCATCGGAAGCCAGGCGTTGTTGCAGGCGCGCGGCCAGCGTATCGACTTCGGCTATCGTATGCGCGAGGTCCAGAGTCGGTTCAGCATCTTGCGCAATGGCAAGCGCAGCTTCGAACAGCGGAATTGAATCGTCCTGCCGAACCAGCGCGGCGAAGTAATCGAGGGATTGAATCACGCTTGCATCTTAGTCGATAGCGGCGGCAAGGGAAGCCCGGAGTGGGAAAACGGCTCAGAGCGAAATGCGCTTGAAATCTTTTACGCGAAAGCCCAGCGCAAACAGCGTGCCGAAATAAACCACCATGCAACCGACCAGCACGGCGGCCAAGGTCGCAGCGCGCAGCAAGGGGCTGGCTTGCATGGCGATCCAGTCGAATTGCTGTCCACACCACCATGAAGCGCCCGCGAGCAGCAGCAGCGCCAGCGTCAGTCTGGCAAGGAAGGGGCGCCAGCCGGCCTGCGCTTGGTAGATCCCGCGCCGGCACAAGCCGCGATACAGGAAGGCCGCATTGATGCAGGCGCCGAGCCCGATCGACAGGGCCAAGCCCGCATGCGCGATCCAGGGTACGAAGATCAGGTTCATCAGTTGCGTAGCGACCAGCACGCCGAGCGCGATGCGTACCGGTGTCCTGATGTCCTGCTTGGCATAGAAACCCGGCGCGAGAATCTTGATCAGGATGAATCCGATCAGGCCGACACCGTAGGCGATCAGCGCGCGGCCTGTCATTGCCACCGACTCTGCACCGAAGCGGCCGTAGTGGAACAGCGTGGCGGTCAAGGCTTCGGACAGTGTAGCCAGGCCGATCGCAGCCGGCAGGGCCAGCAACAGGGTCAGGCGCAGGCCCCAGTCGAGCAGTGCCGAATATTCCTGCTGGTCGCCGGTGGCATGCGCTCTGGAAAGACTGGGTAGCAGCACGGTGCCCAGCGCGACGCCGAGCAGGGCGGTCGGAAACTCCATCAGGCGGTCAGCGTAGCCGAGCCAGGACACGCTGCCGGCCTGCAAGTGGGACGCGATGTTGGTGTTGATGATCAGGCTGATCTGGGCTACCGATACGCCGAACACGGCCGGTCCCATTTGTCGCAGCACCCGACGCACGCCGGCATCGTTCAGGGCGGCCCGCAAGTTCAAACCTATACGCGGCAGCATGCCGATGCGCCGCAGAGCCGGAATCTGTATTGCCAGTTGCAGCACGCCACCCACGACCACTGCGAGCGCGAGCGCGTAGATCGGTTCGGACAGATAGGGCGCGACGAACAGCGAGGCGGCGATGAAGGCCAGATTCAGCAGCACCGGGGTAAATGCGGGAATCTTGAACTGGCGCCAGGTGTTGAGGATGCCGCCGGCCAGTGCGATGAAGCCCATGAAGCCGATGTAGGGGAACATGATGCGCGCCATGGTCGAGGACAGCGCAAAGGTTTCAGTGCCGGGTTCGAAGCCGCTGGCCATGAGCAGCACGATCAGCGGAGCTGCGATCACCCCCAGCACGCAGGTCAGCAGCAGCGCCCAGATCAGCACCGTCGCCACATGGTCGACCAGCAAGCGCGTCGCTTCTTCGCCTTGCTGGTTCTTGTACTCGGCCAGGATGGGGACGAAGGCTTGCGAAAAGGCACCTTCGGCAAACAGGCGGCGCAACAGGTTGGGAATGCGGAATGCGACGATGAAGGCGTCGGTATAGGCCGAAGCGCCGAATGCGCGCGCGATCAGGATTTCGCGCAGCAGCCCGGTCACACGCGAGAGCATCGTCATGCCCGACACCGTGGCGAGCGTCTTGTGCAGGTTCATG
>DATBUE010000042.1:0-3090 GCA_036516375.1 Noviherbaspirillum sp.
CGCCGCGCCGGGCTGCGGCCGGCTTCTTGCTCCAGGCCGGACCGATCAGGCGCATGCCGCGCACCCGCTTGATGGCCTGCAGGATGTAGACGCCGCCGAGGTAAGGCCACCAGCGCGTGCCCGCGCGCTCCATGAACCCGAAACGCTGCAGCCATTTCTCGTTCACGCAAGGCGGCGCATAGCAGCCGAAATGGCCGCGGTTGACTTCCATGCTCAGGAGCTTGAGCCAATCCTTCAGCCGCGGCAGGCTGATGAACTCGCCTTCCTGCGGCAGAAAGTGGTGGCCCGAAATCCGCCCGCTCAATTGACGCAAGCCCCACAGGCTCGCCGGGTTGAAGCCGCAGACGATGACTTGGCCTTCCGGAATCAACACACGCTCGACTTCCCGCAGGACTTGGTGCGGTTCGCTTGCGAATTCCAGCACATGCGGCAGCACGACCAGATCCAGGCTTTGCGAAGCGAACGGCAATTCGGCGAAATCGTGCACGACCACGATGGGCGTGCGCGCGGGGTCCGGGTGAGGAGAAATGCAACTGTCGGTCAGCCATTTGTTTGGCATGCGGCTTGCACGCAAGGCTTCGACCTGGGGCAAGCCGATCTGGATCGCATTGAAACCGAAGATGTCTGCAGTCAGCAAATCCAGTCGCGCCTGCTGCCATGCCTTGACGTAACTGCCGAGCGGGGTATCGAGCCAGGGACCGAGACCTATAATGACTTTTTCCGGAGAAGGCTGATCGATCTTATGTTGCATGTATTGACTGTTCCGGCTTTCCAGGACAACTACCTCTGGCTCATACATGACGGCACGCGTGCCGCGGTGGTAGATCCCGGCGACGCCGCCCCGATTCTCGCGGCCCTGGACGAACACCGGCTTGCGCTGGCCGCTATTCTACTGACACATCACCATGCTGACCACGTGGGCGGCGTCGGCAGGCTGCTGCAGCATGCGGCGGTGCCGGTCTTCGGTCCCGCGCACGACGGCATTGAGGAAGTGACGCAACCGCTGGCTGATGGTGCACGCTTTGCCGTGCCTGGTCTGGATCTGCAACTCGACGTCATGGCTGTACCCGGCCATACCCGCGGTCACATTGCCTATTACGCAAGGCAGGAGCAATGGTTGTTCTGTGGCGACACCCTGTTCGCCGGCGGCTGCGGACGCCTGTTCGAAGGCACGCCGCAACAAATGGCCGAATCGCTAAGCCGCTTGGCTGCGTTGCCGGATACAACCAAGGTTTATTGCGCACACGAATACACCTTGTCCAATCTGCGCTTTGCGCAAGAAGTCGACCCCGACAACCCGCTTCTGCGCGAGCGCTTCGCACAGGAACAGGCCAAGCGCGAGGCCGGCATTCCCACCGTTCCTTCCACGATAGGAATCGAGAAAGCGACCAACCCCTTCCTCCGTTACACGGAGCCCGCCATCGCCGAGCGTTTGATAAACCTGGGACATCTTTCCTCCAGGGAACCAATTGCAGTTTTCACTGCCTTACGCACTTGGAAAAATTCCTACCGTTGATGCACGTCGCCTCCTCGCGTGGCACTTCGTGCAAGTCTTGACGCAGGAAAACAAGCTTACTTAAACTCCGTCGCTTCGCCGCGCGCGAAATAGCCGCGGCGCTGCATGCGCCGTGCGTTCGCCCGGCACGACACCATCACGCGAGGAATCATGCAGCCGCCCGGAAGACGAACACGCCTGAGTGCCCTCACCTGTCCAGCACTCGCCACTCTCGTTCTTCTCGCCCTGGCCCGACCGGCGGCAGCCGACATCACCCACCCCTTCCAGACCTGGGCCCAGCTCTCCAAGGCCGCCGCTCCTTACGATCCGAATGACCCGCTCGGCCAATGGCTGATGATGGAGGAAGTCGACATCTGGGGACGCATGCGCAAGGGCTTCGCAATGCCGGACCTGGACTACCCGCTGGTGGCCACGCACACGCAGTGGTTCTCGACCCGGCCCGAATACTTCGAACGCACCACCCCGCGCGCTGCGCGTTACCTGTTCCATGTGGTGCAGGAACTCGAAAAGCGCGGCATGCCGACCGAGCTGGCGCTGCTGCCCTTCATCGAATCGGCCTTCAATCCCTATGCCTATTCCAGCGCCAAGGCAGCCGGCCTGTGGCAGTTCATCCCTTCCACCGGCCGTGCCTTCAATCTCACGCAAAGCATGTTCATGGATGAGCGGCGCAGCGTACTGGCTTCGACCGACGCAGCGCTGACCTACCTGCAGAAGCTGTACGGGATGTTCGGCGACTGGCACTTGGCACTGGCGGCCTACAACTGGGGCGAAGGCTCGGTGCAGCGCGCAATCAACCGCGCGCGCAAGGAAGGAGGCGCCACCGACTTCAACGGCATCGCGCTCTACATGCCCACCGAGACGCGTAACTACGTGCCCAAGCTGCAGGCACTGAAGAACGTCATCGCCGCGCCCGAGCAGTACGCCATCACGCTGCCCACCGTCGACAACCGTCCCTACTTCGTCACCATCGACAAGGACCGCGACATCGACGTCAAGGTCGCGGCGCAACTGGCAGAAATGTCGGTCGAGGATTTCAAGGCGCTCAACCCGCAGTTCAACAAGCCCGTGATTCCGGGCGGTGGCGGCACCGAAATCCTGCTCCCGCGCAGCAATGCGGAAAAATTCAAGGCCAATCTCGCAAAGTGGGGACGCGCCCTGTCTTCCTGGACGGCGCACACCGTGACCAATGCACGCGTGAAGATCGAGACGATTGCGAAGAAATTCGGCACCACGCCCGAAGTCATCCGCGAGGTCAACGACATCCCGCCGCGCATGGCGCTGGCAGCCGGCTCCACGATTCTGGTTCCGAAGCCCGCCGCCGCAAAGGACAACAATATTGCGCCCGAACTGCTGGAGACAGCCAAGCTGGTCGTGGTGCCGGAAGTCGAGACGCGGCGCATCGAGGTCAAGGTCAAGCGCAAGGACACGTTGGCAAGCATCGCGCGTCGCAATGGCGTGAGCGTGGCACAGATCAAGGATTGGAACGACCTCAAGGGCGAGGCCGTGCGGCCGGGCCAAACCCTGACCCTGCATGTGACGGCAAAACCGAAGGCGAAGGTCAGGACCGTGAAATC
>DATBUE010000043.1:0-2695 GCA_036516375.1 Noviherbaspirillum sp.
TGGAGCCAGAACCGGTATTCGTTTGAATGTCGCCTGCGCTGATGTCTTCAGCGCAGGCGTCTCGCGCTCATGCGCGAGGATCTCTTATGCCGCGACGAAGTGGCAGACGTAGTCCAGGGTTTCGAGGGTTTCAATGTCGAAGCTCGAATTGCCCGGCACGTTGAAGCTCTGCCCGCCTTCGTAGGTCTTCCATTCTTCCTCGCCCTTGAGGCGAATGCGGCACTTGCCGGCATTAAGTTCCATGATTTCCGGCGCGCCGGTATTGAAGGTCAGCGACGAAGGGAAGATCACGCCGATGGTCTTCTTCGTGCCGTCCGCGAACAGCACGGTGTGCGAGACGCACTTGCCGTCGAAGTAGATGTTGGCCTGCTTGACGACGCTGACCTGGTCGAATTGTTTGCTCATGATGTCGTGGTTGTGATGAGTGGGGTTTAAGCCTTGCCGTTCTTGTCGAGGCGCGGCAGCGCCACCGAGGAATTCGCATTCAGCAGACCGCTCTTGCTGTAGATGCCCAGCTTGTCGCGAGTGTCGCTGATGTCCAGGTTGCGCATCGTCAGTTGGCCAATGCGGTCCTGCGGCGTGAACGGTGCATCTTCCACCTTCTCCATCGACAGGCGTTCCGGCTTGTAGGTCAGGTTCGGCGAATCGGTGTTCAGGATCGAATAGTCGTTACCGCGACGCAGTTCCACCGTCACTTCGCCGGTGACCGCACGTGCGACCCAGCGCTGGGCGGCTTCGCGCAGCATGATCGCTTGCGGATCGAACCAGCGGCCTTGATACAAAAGGCGACCCAGCTTGCGGCCGTTCTCGCGGTATTGCTCGATTGTGTCTTCGTTGTGGATGCCAGTGACCAGGCGCTCGTAAGCGATGAACAGCAGGGCCAGGCCGGGAGCTTCGTAGATGCCGCGGCTCTTGGCTTCGATGATGCGGTTCTCGATCTGGTCGCTCATGCCCAGGCCATGACGGCCCCCGATGCGATTGGCTTCCATCATCAGCTCGACCAGGTTCGGGTAGGCGACGCCGTTCAGTGCGACCGGGCGGCCTTCCTCGAAGCGCACCGTGACTTCCTCGCGCTTGACCTCGACGTCATCGCGCCAGAACGCCACGCCCATGATCGGCTCAACGATCTTCATGCCGCTGTTCAGGTGTTCCAAGTCCTTGGCTTCGTGAGTTGCACCCAGCATGTTGGAGTCGGTCGAATAAGCCTTCTCGACCGACATCTTGTAGTCGAAGCCGGACTTGATCAGGAATTCAGACATCTCCTTGCGTCCGCCCAGTTCCTGGATGAAGGTGTCGTCCAGCCAGGGCTTGTAGATGCGCAGGGCAGGGTTCACCAGCAGCCCGTAGCGGTAGAAGCGCTCGATGTCGTTGCCCTTGAAGGTGCTGCCATCGCCCCAGATGTCGACATTGTCTTCCTGCATCGCGGACACCAGCATGGTGCCGGTGACGGCGCGGCCCAGCGGCGTAGTGTTGAAGTAGGTGATGCCGGCGGTGGAGATGTGGAAGGCGCCGCTTTGCAGCGCCGCGATACCTTCGGCCACCAGCTGTTCGCGGCAATCGATCAGGCGCGCCTGCTCGGCCCCGTATTGCTTTGCTTTCTTCGGAATGGCCTCGTAATCGGGCTCGTCCGGTTGACCGAGGTTGGCCGTGTAGGCGTAGGGGATCGCGCCCTTTTGGCGCATCCAGTGCAATGCTGCACTGGTATCGAGCCCGCCGGAAAAGGCGATGCCCACTTTCTGGTTGACGGGAACGGACTGGAGGATGGTCGACATGGTTTCTGCCTTGCTTGCTGAGTAACGGTGAATGCGTGAAAACGGGATGGTGCGAATCGTCCGGAGATGGATGAGCCGCACTCAGTGCGGCGGCTTAGCTTACGCGGCCCAGGACCAGGTATTCGAGCAGGGCCTTCTGGACGTGCAAGCGGTTTTCGGCTTCGTCCCATACGACCGACTGCGGACCGTCGATGACTTCCGCCGCCACTTCCTCGCCGCGGTGTGCAGGCAGGCAGTGCATGAACAGCGCGTCCGGCTTGGCCCTTTGCATCTTGGCCGCATCGACGATCCAGCCCTTGAATGCCTTCAGGCGGGCAGCGTTCTCTTCCTCGTAGCCCATGCTGGTCCACACGTCGGTCGTGACGAGATCCGCATCCACACACGCATCGCCCGGATTGGCGAACACGGTATAGCGCTTGTTGTCCTCGGCCACGAGCGAAGGATCGATCTCGTAGCGCTTGGGGGTGGAAACATTGACGTGAAAGCCGAACAATTGCGCGGCTTGCAGCCAGGAGTAGAGCATGTTGTTGGCGTCGCCGATCCAGGCCACGGTGCGGCCCTGGATCGAGCCGCGGTGCTCGATGTAGGTGAAGATGTCGGCCAGAACCTGGCACGGGTGATGCTCGTTGGTCAGGCCGTTGATCACGGGTACGCGCGAGTGTGCCGCGAAGCGCTCGATGATCTCTTGGCCGAAGGTGCGGATCATGATGATGTCGCACATGCGGGACATGACTTGCGCCGCGTCTTCCACCGGCTCGCCGCGACCGAGCTGGCTGTCGCGCGTGTTCAGGTAGATGGCCGCGCCGCCCAGTTGATGCATGCCGGCTTCGAACGACAGGCGCGTGCGTGTGGAGTTTTTTTCGAACACCATCACGAGCGTGCGGTCGACCAGCGGGTGATAGGGTTCGTAGTTCTTGAACTTC
>DATBUE010000044.1:0-6940 GCA_036516375.1 Noviherbaspirillum sp.
CGATCTTGGCTACGCCCTTTGCGCTGAGTTGCGGCTCCTGCGGCAGGCAGGCGCCGTAAAAATCCTGGTTGGTTTGCTTGCACCCCTTGTCGGAGTGCTGGCCGATCGAAATGCGCAGGGAGGAAGTCATGACGTCGACAAGGCGGTGGTGGGCGGGATAGTTATTGAAGATTGCGACGTGTCGATGAAAGGTTTGCAGCTTGCCGCACACCTACAGGGTCGTTCCCGCGCAGGCAGGAGCCCGGCAGCTCCGTTCAAACGGAGTCGGTACATCCCTGGCCTCCCCTGCGCGTGGACGACATAGAGTCGCTCGCTCGCAACTCGCCACGCCCAATTAACGATTGAATACCCGCTTCGCACCGGTCTTCACATGCGTCGCATACAGCGTCATGCCCGTGAACGCCAACCCGCCGACCAGATTGCCCAGCACGGTCGGAATCTCGTTCCAGATCAGGTAATCCATGAACGGGAAATTACCGCCCATGAGCAAGCCCGAGGGGAACAGGAACATGTTGACGACCGAGTGCTCGAATGCCATCGCAAAAAACAGCATGATCGGCATCCACATCGCAATCACCTTGCCGCTCACCGTGGTCGAGATCATTGCGCCCACTACGCCGGTGGAGACCATCCAGTTGCACAGCACGCCGCGCACGAACAGCGTCAGCATGCCGGCCGCGCCATATTCGGCGTAGCCCAGCGTGCGCGAATGGCCGATCTCGCCGATCACCATGCCGACCTTGCTTGGCGGTGTGGAAAAGCCGTTGGTGAACACAATCGCCATCAGTAGCGCGACCGTGAAGGCGCCAAGGAAGTTACCGATGAAGACCAGTCCCCAATGGCGCAGGATGCCGCCCAATGTCACGCCCGGACGCTTGTCGATCAGCGCCAAGGGTGTCAGCACGAACACACCGGTCAGCAGATCGAAGCCCAGCAAGTACAGCATGCAAAAGCCGACCGGAAACAGGATGGCGCCGACGATGGGCATGCCGGTCTGGACCGTCACGGTCACTGCGAACACCGCAGCCAGCGCGAGGATGGCACCGGCCATGTAGGCACGGATCAGCACATCGCGCGTGGACATGAAAAGTTTGGATTCGCCCGCGTCCACCATCTTGGTGACGAATTCCGAGGGAGCGAGATAAGCCATGATGATTCCTTGAGTTGCTGTTTGAATTCTTACGCGGCAATCCACACCGTGCGGTTCTCGATGCGCACCTGATAGGCCTGCACCGATTTTTCCGGCGCTTCCAGGCATTCGCCGGTCTTCAGGTCGAAGCGGTGCTTGTAGATCGGCGACGCGACGACCACCCGGTCGCCCACGCTTCCGATCAGTCCACGCGCGAGCACACTGGCTTGCACGTTCGGGTCGACGTTGTCGATCGCATAGATCTGGTCGTTCGCACCCGGCACATGGAACACCGCCACGTGCCGGTTCTGCACCAGTGCGCAGATGCCGGTATTGGGCACGATGTCGTCCACCGTGCATACGGCGTTCCAGTGCAATGCGTTTTCTTCCTTGCTCATGATGTGGGCTCCTTAAGCGGCTTCTGCAACGATGGGAATGACTTTGCGTTCTTCGGGCCTGGCCGGCCGGATCTGGCCGCGCTGCTCGACGAACACCACGTGCTCGTCCGGCTTGTCGCTGTTGACGAACTGACGGAAGCGCTTGCGCGTCTCGGGATCGGTCACCGCGTTCTTCCACTCGCACTCGTAGGTATCGACCACGTGCTGCATCTCGCTTTCCAGCTCGGCAGCCACGCCCAGCTTGTCGCCGATGACCACGTCCTTCAGGTAATCGAGCCCGCCTTCGAGGTTGTCGCGCCAGACGCTGGTGCGTTGCAGACGGTCGGCTGTACGGATGTAGAACATCAGGAAGCGGTCGATGTAGCGGATCAGCTCTTGCTTGCTCAGGTCGGATGCGAGCAGTTCGGCGTGACGCGGCTTCATGCCGCCGTTGCCGCAGACGTAGAGATTCCAGCCCTTCTCGGTCGCGATGATGCCCACGTCCTTGCCCTGCGCTTCCGCGCATTCACGCGTACAGCCCGAGACGCCAAACTTGATCTTGTGCGGCGCGCGCAAGCCCTTGTAGCGGTTCTCCAGTTCGACCGCGAGGCCGAGGCTGTCGTCCACGCCATAGCGGCACCAGGTCGAGCCGACGCAAGACTTCACGGTGCGCAGCGACTTGCCGTAGGCATGGCCGGATTCGAACCCGGCCGCGATCAGTTCTTCCCAGATTTCCGGCAATTGCTCGAGCCGCGCGCCGAACATGTCGACCCGCTGGCCGCCCGTGATCTTGGTGTAGAGGCCGTACTTCTTCGCCACCATGCCCACCGCGATCAGCCCTTCCGGCGTGACCTCACCACCGGGCATGCGCGGCACCACCGAGTAGGTGCCGTCCTTCTGGATATTGCCGAGGAAATAATCGTTCGAATCCTGCAAGCCGGCGTGCTCTTTCTTCAGCACGAAATCGTTCCAGCAGGAGGCGAGAATGTTGGCCGCGGTCGGCTTGCAGATCTCGCAGCCCAGTCCCTTGCCGTGCGCATGCAGCAATTCGTCGAAGGTCCTGATCTTGTTGACGCGCACCAGGTGATACAGCTCCTGACGCGAATACGGGAAGTGCTCGCACAGATGGTTGTTCACCGTCAGGCCCTGCTTCTTCATCTCCGCCTTCAGCACCTGCGTCACCAACGGCACGCAACCGCCGCACGCAGTACCCGCCTTCGTGCAGGACTTCAGTTCGCCGATGCTGGTGCAGCCGCCTGTCACCGCATCGCACAGCGCGCCCTTGGAGACGTTGTTGCAAGAGCAGATCTGTGCCGACGCCGGCAAGGCATCCACACCGAGTCCCGGCTTGGTCTTGCCATCGCTGTGCGGCAGGATCAGGAATTCCGGGTCCTTCGGCAACGCGTTCCTGTTGAGCATCATCTGCAGCAGCGTGCCGTACTCGGCTGCATCGCCGACCAGCACCGCACCAAGCAGATAGGTGCCGCATTCGGAGACGACGATCTTCTTGTAGACCTGCTTGCGCTCGTCGCTGAACTGGTAGGAGCGGCTGTCGGCGGTCGCGCCCATCGCATCGCCGATGCTCGCCACATCCACACCCATCAGCTTCAGCTTGGTGCTCATGTCGGCGCCGTTGAACGCGACGATTTCGCCGGCCAGATGCTTGGCCGCCACGCGCGCCATGTCATAGCCGGGCGCGACGAGCCCGAACAACTGCCCGTTCCACAGCGCGCACTCGCCGATGGCATACACATCGGAGTCGGAGGTCAGGCAATGGTTGTCGATGACGATGCCGCCACGCGCGCCAAGCTGCAAACCGCATGCACGCGCCAGTTCGTCGCGCGGCCGAATCCCGGCCGAGAACACGATCATGTCCGTCTCCAGATGCGTGCCATCTGCGAACACCATGCGGTGCCGTGCCTGTTCGCCATCCACAATCTCGAGCGTGTTCTTCTGCGTATGCACCACCACGCCCAGCTCCTCGATCTTCCGACGCAGCATGCGTCCGCCGCCTTCATCGACCTGCACTGCCATCAGGCGTGGCGCGAATTCCACCACATGCGTTTCCAGCTTCATATCGCGCAAGGCCTTCGCACATTCCAACCCCAGCAAGCCACCGCCGATCACCACTCCGCTGTTCGAACGGCTGCCGCATTCCAGCATCGCTTCCAGGTCTTCGATGGTGCGATAGACGAAGCAATCGCTGCGATCCCTGCCTGGAACCGGCGGTACGAAGGGATAGGAGCCGGTCGCGATCACCAGCTTGTCGTAAGTCAGCACTTCGCCGCTGCTGGTGGTGACAGTCTTGTTCTTGGGATCGATGGTCGTGGCACGAACATTCAACTTGAGCACCACGTTGTCGCGCTCGAAGAAACCGGGCGCCACCAGAGACAAGTCGTCCGCCGATTTCCCCGAGAAGAATTCGGACAGATGCACCCGGTCGTAAGCCGGACGCGGCTCTTCGCACAGCACCGTGACCTGCGCATTGCGCACGCCGGCTTCATCCAGGCTTTCGAGGAACTTGTGTCCCACCATGCCGTGGCCGATAACGAGGATTTTCATCAGTGGCTCCTTGTGCGGATATGTCTGTATTTCGATTCGGGCGAGGTTTGCGACCGGTCCGGATTTCGCTGAAAGCGCGGGCAAAAGAAGCCCCTGACAGCCTGCAGGCCGGCATCCGGAAATTTGTTTGCGGCCTGCGCGACCGCGAATCGGTAAGTGCGCTTAGCGCTGGCGGCGCTGCACGCGTTGGCTAGAGCGGATTCGCCCTGACTGGCTCAGTCGAGGCCGAGGCGGATTGCCTGCGGAACAAGGCGCGGCGACGCGACATGGCGGGTGCCATGGCAAGGAGCCGCAACGCAGTGCCGTGGGCAAGACGTCCGGCATCGGCGAGCTGGTCAGGGCGAATCCGCTCTAGTAGCGCCAACGCGTGCAGCGCGACGAATGAGTGCCGGGGCACGAGAGCGGAAGCTCGGCGCGATGCGGGAAGAGCGCGCTATTGCGCTTTCTGCTGTAGCGGGAACGATGCGGGCGATTGTGTGAGACATCTGTAAACCTCTTTGACGCGAACCGCGGTGCGGCACCCAACACGCCGCCTCGGTCCACAGGACATCACTGCCATCGAAGCCCGGCTGTGGACTTCATCTGTTGCGAAGCACGATTGCTTCTGCACAAGGTTTAGCAATCGCTATGCCAGGGGAACCTGGTCGATCGAGAGGTGGAAACGCGGGTTGCCCGCATCAATCCGGGTCGAGGCCGCATTGAGATGGAGCGTGTGGAAGGAGTCGCGCACCGGGAAAGTGCGCAGCGTGAGATTAATGACTACGCGCGCTGTGAAAATACGAGAGTGGGTTAAGAGGCTGTCAGAGCCGATAGCGGAATGTGGTGCGCATCCCGGCATCCGGTTTCTGCCCCGTCCATCCGAGCGCGATCTCGGCGTCCTGCCTCAGATCTTTGCGAGTGGGCGCGATGAAGCGATAGGTGTTCTCGGCAATCTCCGATACCTCGGTCACCGGCGTCGTGCCCACGTACAGCACCGGCCCCAATGCACGCACCGGAATCGGTGCTTCGGTCTTGACGATGAATTCCACTGCATCGCTGCTGGGCTGCAGCGATGGCGCAAAATTGCGCAGCTTGGGCGGATCGAAGCTGGTGGCCTTGATGGCGATGTCGATCACCTTGGGCAATGAAAAATCCGCGCGCGGCGGGTCCGGCATGCGGGTTCCGGAATCAACGCTCATGCTCTTCTCCTGTCAGGGCTTGACGATCTGCAGATCGTCGAACGCCAGTGCGCGCTCGTCTCCGCGATTGCACGCAATCAGTACTGCACTCACCTTGCCCAAGGTCAGGCGCCGGTTCGCAGCCTTGAAGCAATCGGCCTTGAACCGTATCGTGTTCGGCATGGTCTTGGTAGCGAACGGATGCGCGTACGGCCGCGGCAAGCCGCCCACCTTGTCGACATCCACGAACACGATGACACCGTTGGCATCCTCCAGCCCGAGCTGAAAACCGGAGGCATTCGCGGGCACGCTGCCCTGGCGCTGCACGACCTCGGCTGCGCGTATCCATATCTCTTTCTGCGTCAGGTCCTTGCTACCTAGCTCGGAGCGGAACCGGCGCCCCGTTCCGCCCGATCGCGCCACCATACCCCGCGTTTCCCCGAAAAAGGAATCGTTGAATGCGCCGGGCGCGGCGCCCCCACTCGGCGCCTGGGCAAAGGGAAACTCGTCCGCTCCCAGCCCGCCCGACTGCGCGGTCGGCAAGTTCAGCGAATTCGTGTTGATGCCGTTGCCCTCCTCATGCGAATCGACGGTGGTCTGCTTGTCCTTCATGAAGGACAGGTAGACGTTCTGGCTCAGCACGCCCCACGGCTTGACGAAGCCGGCAAGGTAGGACGCGGTGGAGTGGTCCAGCAGGGCCGAACGGAAGAAGGCGCAGCCGTAGGTGGAAAGCACGGCTTCGTGCTCGCCGCGCGACACGCGCGGCGGCCCCACGCCCTCGTCCAGCAGCCACTTGCGGTTGAACAGGTTGTGGCAGGTGTAATGCACGTAGAGCTGCGATTTGTACGGTGCGGGCTCGGCCTGATCGTAGAACTGCGCGCCGTTGTTGTCGACCACGTCGCCATCGCCGGCGGGCAGGATCGTCATGAAGCGATAGCCCTTCGGCTTGATCGTCGGCAGGCCGAACCAGAACCGGAAATTGGTCGGCGCCAGCGCCAGTACGCCGCGTATCGTCACCCCCGGCAGCGCGATGACGGTCGGGATAGTCACAACGGCATCGCCGCCGCGCGAATGCCCCATCAGACCCAGCCGATGGAAGTCGATGTGCTTGAAAAAGATGGACCCGGAATTCCCGTTCAGCGACTGGAAGTGGCGGATCGAATCGATGATCAGATCGGCGCGGTCCTCGATGTTCTGCACCCCGCCGCCGGCACCATTCAAGGCATTGCAATCCACGGACACGGCCACCATCCCCATCTTCGCCAGCGCGGCCTGGAAATAGTCGTAACCGAGATAGCTGGGATCGGCCGGACTGTGATTGCCATGTGCCATCACCACGATCGACACAGCGCCATGTGCGGCCAGCCGCTTGTTGAAAGGCTGGTCCTTCCCGTCGTCCTCGGCCGGGTAGTAGACCGATCCCTTGATCCCGCCACCATCGCTGTACTCGCCATGCCCGACCGGGAACAGGTTGAGCCAGGCCGGGTTTCCGGCCACCGGCGCATCGACGCAAGCCACCTTCACCACCAGCGCGGTCTGGCCCGAACAACCGGGCAGATCCTGCACCACCACGACGGTGTCATCCATCTTCAAGGTCACGCCGAGTGAAATGTTTGGTGCAGAGCCGGTGGCCACATGCTTGCCGTTCACCCACACCTTGATCGTGGCGCCGAGCGCGGCACTGACGATATGGATCGTCGTATCGCCTGCCTGCA
>DATBUE010000045.1:0-4121 GCA_036516375.1 Noviherbaspirillum sp.
ATGGCGACGGTGTCCCGTGGTGACGGGCTTGATGTGACCATGCTGCGGATTGATCAATAGAGAAAAGGCAAAACAAATGCTCAATCGTTCCGGCTTTTCTTCCGGCGCTTCCGGCACTCAGGGCGGCTATTCACAGTACCAGACGGTACCCGAGGCGAACGCTGCAGCGAATCGGAACGGCGTCACCGAATTGGTCAATCGAATTGTCGCAACCGGCATCATGCCGCGCGAGTATGCGCACAACTTCGGCTTTCCGGCTTACCGCAGTGAACATGTCGACACTCGGCTGACGGAGGCTGCACGGGCTCATGCCGAACGCATGATGCCGCAGAGCCGGGAAGAGTACATTTCTTCGGCACTGGGTCTGCCCCTGGAGCTTCGCTCTGCGCAGGACCAGGCGCACGCTACCCTCTTGGCGTCGCAATCCTGGTCTGAGGCGGTGAAATCTCGTGCGGATCAGTGGCGTCAGTCGCCCGCCGGCAATAAGTTGGCGAAGGAGTTGGAAACGCACTGGAATCAGTTGGCCAGCGCCCATGTGATGGCAAACCCGCATGCGGCAGGGCCAGCTGCCGCGCCCAGGAGCTTGGCGCCGATGCGGCGCGAGGGGGAAAAAAGCTGGTCTAACGCACTGCACCGCAACTTCCTGCAAGCAGGGGCCACAGGTCCCGTGTTTCCCAGACCGAGCGCGCATTCCGCCACGCCGGGCAATCCCCCGTTTGAGAGCAATGCGCGCGATCCGGCGCAGACCGCTAGTGGCACATCCGGCGGGCACGTTCCCGAGCCCGCGCCAGCCGCGCCGTCCTCCGCGACAAACGCGACCCAGGGCGCTGGAGCACAGGAACCCACTGCGTTGGAGAAATTGATTAAAAAAACCTTTATCTATGCCAAGAAAGGCAAAATGTTGCCTAACGGGACCATGGTGAAGATACGACTGGAACGTGACGTGGCAGACCTCCTGAGGCGTGGTGTGCTCGATGCTACTAACGATCTAAATAACGTGTGGAAGGCATATGAAGCCTATGTTCGGGCGAAACGTGTGAGTGGCCGTGCCACGTCCACGTCCACGTATAACGCGATAGCCGCGAAAAGAGGATTAACTACAATTGACTGGGAATTTATTGACGAAACTAAGAAAGTACGCAAAAAATTCCAGAGAAGGAAATAATTCCCTTCTCTCGGGTCGCGCCAAGGCGTTTTACCGTGCCCTGTATGAAAAAGGCTGATCACCCCCAGGGCGCAATCCAGATAGCCGTCAGACAGTGCCGCGCCGGTCATGCAACGCCTCGGAGGCGATGCGGACGTCAACCTGTTGCCATTTGCGCGACAGGGCGGCGGGGGGATGCTGTGGTTTGCAGGGCGGAGCGGAAGAACAGCAGCGTGCGCCAGAGATTGACGCACAGGAGGAGCATGGACAGTGCGAATGCTGCGCCGGCCGTACGCGCCAGGACCGACGGCCACAGGGCCGCTGCGCTCAGCAAGGCGAGCGCGATCACATGCACGCGGAACTGCCAGATGGCTTGCGCATTCGGCAAAAACTGGCGCACGTTCGGTGCCTTGATGCAGTTGCTCTGCAGGTGATACCAGGTGAGGAAGGGCACGATCTTGTACAGCATGCCGTTGACGACGGGCACGGCGAAGCCGGCAAGGAAGAGCACGCCGACCAGCAGATTGCTGTCGCACGCGCCAGCCAGTGGCCGCGCAGTGGAGGGCCATGCTTGAAGCAGGAGCCAGACCAGCACGCTCGCTGCCAGGCTGCTCAGTGCCAATAGCCAGAACAAAGTCGGCGCTTCGGTCGGAGACCGGACCTGGCCCGGCTTTCCTAGGAGTTTCTTGCGCCCGATCTGCCACATTGTGTACAGCGCGAAGGCCGCCGCCAGTGCTGCCAGCGCAAGCCCCGGCACCATGCCCAAGACCTTTGCCTCGATTACCCTTGCCCCGCTCCACAGCGCCAGCAGTCCTAGCACCAGGCCGGCGAGCCAGCGCGTGACCAGCGGCGGATAGGACGGCGTCTGCTGGAACATCGGCACGACCTGGTAGGCCACGCCTGCGGTCAGCAGGAAGATCCAGCCGATCAAACCCCAGGACGCGTGCAGATCGATCAGCAGCAGCAGGGGCACGCTTTGCCGCCAGCCGAAGGCGCTGGCGGCGGCAATGCCTAGCATGACCGTGACCATGAGCGCAATCAGTGCCAGCCGGATCGCGCCCAGCACCGGCTGGGCAGGCGGGCGACGAATCGCGCCGCGCAGCAGGCCGCGCCACACCTGATGCACGCCGACGAACAGCAGCAGGGCGAAGGCGAGTCCCAGCAGCGGCACGGCAAGCTGGAGCAGCAGCGCAATGCCGGTCACGAAGCCGCAGCACAGCAGCAGCGTGCCCGCCGTGAGCAGTGCATGCACGCCACCGCCCACGAGACGTGGAGCGGTGATCCCGACTCCGGCCACCACGGGCAGGATCTGCAGCAGCGAGCCGATCATGCACATGGCCATGAAACCGAGCGTGAGCAAGTGGGTCAGTGCCAGCGTGGGTGGCGCCCAGCGCGAGACGAAGGCGGCCTCGCCCTGCCACAGCAGGAACAGGCCGGCGGCGAGCGCGAAGACAGGCGCCGTGAAGAAGAAGCGCAGCGGTACCGCCAGGGACGGCGTGTGATCGAAGGACAGCGCGCGTTGCATGATGAGTTTTCCTGCGGCGCAGAGAAAGATGGGCGCCATTCATTGCGGCCCATTCTGCGTTTTTGACGATCCGGAAATCCTTGACTCAGGTCAAGGATGACAAAAGGCCGTGCCAACTACAGTTCGCACCGTCGCCACAGCCATGTGCCGGCATCTCGATGAACGAACCGGAAGGACCGCCGTGCTGCAAACCGCACTCAAGCTCATGAAACTCAAAGGCCGCGAGCTGCTGCCTATCGTGCAGGGAGGCATGGGCGTCGGCGTCTCCGCGCATCGTCTCGCCGGCAACGTCGCCGGCCTCGGTGCCCTCGGCACGATATCCAGTGTGGACTTGCGCCGCCATCATGAAGACTTGATGAAGCAGACCGGCAAGTCGCGCGACAAGGCCTTGATCGACAGCGCCAACCTGGCGGCGCTGGACCGCGAGATCCAGCACGCGAAAAAGATCGCAGAAGGGCGCGGCATGATCGGAGTGAACGTGATGCGTGCGGTGGCGGAATACGCGGCCTACGTGCGCCAGGCCTGCGAAAGCGGTGCCGATGCGGTTGTGGTCGGCGCCGGACTGCCGCTGGACCTGCCCGAGCTCACCGCCGAGCATCCGGACGTGGCGCTGGTACCGATCCTGTCCGACGTGCGCGGCATCGCCCTCGTATTGAAGAAGTGGATGCGCAAGAACCGGCTGCCGGATGCCATCGTGATCGAGAACCCGCGCTTTGCCGCCGGCCACCTCGGCGCGGCGCGCGTGGAGGATGTGAACCAGCCCCACTTCGCTTTCCCCACTGTGCTCGAAGGCACGCAGGAATTGTTCAAGGAGCTGGGCATCGAGAGCGAAAAAATTCCGCTGGTGGCTGCCGGTGGCGTCAACACGCCCGAACAGGTGCGTGTGCTGCTGGGCATGGGAGCGTCGGCCGTGCAGCTCGGCACCGCGTTTGCCGTGACAAAGGAAGGCGACGCCCATATCAATTTCAAGAAGGTGCTGGCCGAAGCGCGGCCGGAAGACATCGTCACCTTCATGAGCGTGGCCGGCTTGCCGGCGCGTGCGGTGAAGACCCCCTGGCTGGCCAACTACCTCGACAAGGAAGCCAAGCTGCAAAGCAAGGCCAGCCCCAAGGCATGCACGGTGGGATTCGATTGCCTGCACCAGTGCGGCCTGCGCGACGGCATCGCCAAGCACGGTCAGTTCTGCATCGATACTCAACTGGCATTCGCGATGAAGGGCGACGTGAAGCGCGGCCTGTTCTTCCGCGGCTCCGAGCGCCTACCCTTCGGCAGCGAGATCCGCTCGGTGCGCGACCTGACCGATTACCTGCTCAACGGCATCCGTCCGACCCCGCTCGCCGCGGCCTGATTCCACGCCAAGAAGGGGGGAGTGCGGTGGAACTCGTCCGTCCGGCAGGGAGCCTGCCCCCGCTGAAGGCCGCAATCGATCACGATGCCGATTCCGTCTATCTC
>DATBUE010000046.1:0-3240 GCA_036516375.1 Noviherbaspirillum sp.
TAGAGCGGATTCGCCCTGACCGGCTCAGTCGAGGCCGAGGCGGATTGCCTGCGGGACAAGGCGCGGCGACGCGACATGGCGGGTGCCATGGCAAGGAGCCGCAACGCCGTACCGCGGGCAAGCCGTCCGGCATCGGCGAGCCAGTCAGGGCGAATCCGCTCTAATCCCTGCGTCTGCGGTGAACAATCTGTACGTACTGCGCAAGTACGATAAATGACAGGTTGTCCCTACACCAGCAAGCCGTTCTCGATCGCATACCGCGTCAATTCCGCATTGCTGGTCACCCCCAGCTTCTGGAAAATGCGCGCCCGGTAAGTCGTTACCGTATTCGGGCTCAAATGCAACGTGCCGGCGATCTTGGTCAGACTCTCTCCCGCCGCGATCATCTTCATCACTTCCAGTTCGCGATTCGACAATGCTTCGTGCGTGGCTGCTTCGCCGCCACCAAGCAGTTCGGCAATGCGCTCGGCCAGTGCCGGGCTCAGGTACTTCCCACCGGCCGCCGCCTTGCGCACCGCAGCGATCAGCGTGGCCGCCGGCGTGTCCTTGGTCAGGTATCCGGCGGCACCGAGCTTGAATGCGCGCACCGCATACACGTCTTCGGCATAGGTACTCAGCATCAGCACCTCCATCTTCGGCGCTTCCGTGCGCAGATGACGCAGCAAGTCCAGCCCGTTCATGCCCTGCATGGCGATGTCCACCAAGGCCACGTCGTACTGCCCGCCCTTGACCGCCTGCAACGCCTCCTGTGCATTCGATGCCTCGGCCACCACGGCCATGTCCGCTTCCGAGCCCAGCATCAGGCGCACGCCGTTGCGCACGACCACGTGGTCATCCACCAGCAGGATGCGTATCGGTGCCTGTCCCATTCATTCCTCCAGCGGCAGCGTCAGCACGACCGAGGTGCCGCGCCCGGGCGTGCCCGTGACTCTCAATTCGCCGCCGTGGTGGCGGCTGCGTTCGTACATGCCGAGCAAGCCCCAGGACTCGCGGTTGAGCAAGCCTTCGGTATCGATGCCGCGCCCGTCGTCCTCTACCCGCACCACCACAGTCTTGCCCTTGCTGCTCATTTCCGTCTGCGCGCGCACTACCGCCCGCCCGGCTTCCGCATGGCGCACCACGTTGGTCAGCGCCTCCTGCACGATGCGAAACACCATCGTGCTGCGTTCGGGATCGAGCACCACTTCCTGCGCATCGGGCTCGATTTCGCAGATGCAGGCAAGACCGGCGCGCGTGGTGATCTGCTCCGCATACCATTCAAGCGCGGCCCACACGCCCAACTGATCCAGCACGCTCGGGCGCAGGTCGGAAATCACCTTGCGCACGGTGCTGATCGCATTGCCCGCCAGTTGCGCGGTCTCCACCAGCAGCGGGTCGGCTGGCTGGCCGGCGCGTGCGGCGCGGTCCAGCGCCACCGAAACGTAAGCCTTGATCCCGGTGAGCTGGGCGCCGAGCTCGTCGTGGATCTCTTGCGCGATGCGCTTGCGCTCCTCTTCCTTCAACCGCTCCTGGTGCGCCGACAACTTGCGCAGCTCGATCTGCGACTGGCGCAGGGCTTCTTCGGCGCGCTTGCGCTCGCTGATGTCGCGCACCATGCCAGTGAACATGCGACGGTTTGCAAAGCGCATCTCCGCCACCGCCAGGTCCATCGGAAAGGTCGTACCGTCACGCCGCAGACCAATCACTTCGCGGCCGATGCCGATGATCTTCTTGTGGCCGGTCCGGCAATAGTTATCCAGGTAGCTATCGTGCATTTCCCGATACGGCGAAGGCATCAGCATCGAGACATTGCGCCCCTGCACTTCGTTCTCCGCATAGCCGAACAGACGCTCGGCAGCCGGGTTGAAACGGTCGATCAGGCCGGCTTCGTCGATGATCACGATCGCATCGACGGCGGAATCGAAGATCGCGCGCATGCGTGCCTCGCTTTCCTGCAGTGCGGCTTCGGCTTCCTTGCGGCGCGTGATGTCGTGCACCGTGGCCATCACCATCGCTTCGCCGTCGTCGGTCTTCAGCGGCGACAGCGTGACTTCGACCGGAAATTCGTGCCCGGAACGGTGCAAGCCGCGCAGCTCCATGCCGCTTCCCATCTGGCGCGCATGCGGCTGCTTTGCATAGCTTTCGCGTAGCGCGACATGTTTTCCTGCAAGGTGGCGCGGCAGCAGGACTTCGACCGGCTGGCCGATCAGGGCGCCGTCGGGATAGCCGAACATCTGTTCGGCCGGACGGTTCGCGAGCACGATCTTCCCCTGCGCATCGGCGATGAGCATGGCGTCGGAAGCGGCGTGCACGATCCAGTCAATGCTTTGACCGTGGAGCATGGCGAGGAAAATCCGGGATGGGTTGGAAGGAAAAGATGCACACCTGGCCCACTGCTATTGCATGGAACCACTGGCAGCAACCCTGCCGAATTGTATAGCCGCTGGCGGGAAACAGTTCTTGGCGAAATGAGCCGCCGTTTGAGTACCGTGCGCAAGAAGCCCCCGATACCACATGACATTGGTCAGGGATTGCGCGCGGCCGGCTGAAGAGAGACTCCACAGGCAAGGTCGAGAACCCGTTTGATTCGGAAGCGATTCTGCTCGGAGAGGCCCTGCGCAGCTGCCTGGCAACTGAACTCGATCTGCGGCCGTAGTTTGGCAAAAGCGGCTGCCTCCTCTTGGGATGGGCGTCGCCTCGTCAGTCCTTGCTCAAAATGGGCAAGGACGCGGTCGAGCATTGCTCCCGATTGCACGAACACCGGCAGTTTGGCCATCATGTCGGTCAATTGACTGAAATCGTTCTCGTCACCGATCAAATCGTTGGCAAGAATGTCGAATACGTGAGCATGAATCGGAAGCGGCACTTTCGCTTGGCGCCACCAGTCGCGCAAGGCGCGCACGTTCTCTTGCAACGTCTGCTTTTCTTGCTGCTTTTGCCCGTCTGCGGGCAGCAGTGCGTCTTCGAAACGCCATAGAGCCGTGTGCAAGCGAGGGATGTCCGTGCCAAGCCTCTTGAGCGAGGCAAGGATTTGGCGCGGCTCCTGCGGCGCCTGGCTGTCGTCGAACACATCGTCCTTGCCTGCGATCATGCGGCGCTGCCTTGGTTCTGCCGCCATCTCCTTTGCAATTTCGAAGATGCGGGCTGCCTGACGCGTTGCCTCCCTGACCGGCATACCAAGGTCCCGCGCAATCCGTGTAGCCACAATATCGGAGTGCCGGGCATTCTTCGCGAAGCGGTCGAGTTCGTGCAATCCGCGTC
>DATBUE010000047.1:0-7396 GCA_036516375.1 Noviherbaspirillum sp.
CGGCTTGGGCGTGCTTGCCGGGATTGCCGGTTCGATGCAGTTCGAAGCCAGCGCGCAAAAGGCCACGGCACCGCTGCCGCTGGAAGAATTGCGTCAACTGGCCGACGTGTTCGGCCTGATCAAGAGCGACTACGTAGAGCCGGTCGAGGACAAGAAACTGCTGAGCGAAGCCATCGCCGGCATGGTCGCCTCGCTGGACCCGCACTCCTCCTATCTTGACAAAAAAGCCTTCAAGGAACTGCGCGAAGGCACGCAGGGCAAGTTCGTCGGCCTGGGCATTGAGGTCGGCATGGAAGACGGCTACGTGAAGGTAATCTCCCCGATCGAGGATTCGCCGGCATTCAAGGCTGGTCTGAAGGCGGGCGACCTGATCACGCGACTCGACGCCACTCCGGTCAAGGGCATGACGCTGGATGAAGCGGTGCGGCGTATGCGCGGCGAACCGAACACCAAGATCACGCTCACCGTCGCGCGCAAGGAAGAAGACCGGCCGCTGATCGTCACCATCACACGCCAGGAAATCCGCGTGCAGAGCGTGAAGTCGAAGGTCGTCGAACCGGGCTATGCCTGGGTGCGCGTGGCGCAGTTCCAGGAGCCGACCGTTGACGACATGGTCAAGAAGCTGGTCGCGATCCATGCCAAGGAACCGGAGCTGAAGGGCCTGGTGCTGGATCTGCGCAACGACCCCGGCGGCGTGCTGCCCGGCGCGATCGGCGTGTCGGCTGCCTTCCTGCCCAAGGACGTGGCAATCGTCTCGACCAACGGCCAGTTGCCGGACTCCAAGCAAACCTTCTACGCACGTCGCGAGTTCTATTCGTCCCGCCTGTCGGCGTCCGATCCGCTCTCCAAGCTGCCCGAGGTCTACAAGAAGATTCCGATGGTTGTGCTGGTGAACACCGGTTCGGCTTCCGCCTCTGAAATCGTGGCCGGCGCCCTGCAGGACTACAAGCGCGCCACGATCATGGGCACGCAAACCTTCGGCAAGGGTTCGGTGCAGACGATCCGCCAGCTCTCGGCCGACACCGCCGTCAAGCTGACCACCGCGCGCTACTACACCCCGAAGGGCCGCGCGATCCAGGCCAAGGGCATCGTGCCCGACCTGCTGGTCGACGAGACGGCCGATGGCGATGGCCTGAACGGCTTCCGCCTGCGCGAATCGGACCTGGAAAAGCATCTGTCGAACGACCGCGAGAAGGAAGATGCGAAGGCGATCATCGACGAACTGGAAGAGCAGAAGCGCCTGGCCGAACTGGAAAAACTGCGCAAGCCGCTCGAGTTCGGCAGCGCCGAGGACTTCCAGCTCAAGCAGGCCCTGAACCACTTGAAGGGCTTGCCGGTGAAGCTGTCGAAGACGGCGACCATCGAAAGCAAGAAGGAGCCGACGATCAACGATCCGAAGGCGGGCGAGAAGGAGCCGAACGGCGAGGCCGGCAAGTAAGCCACTCTGACCGGAACACACGAAAGGTCGCAGCAATGCGGCCTTTCTCATTTCTGCAGCGACGGACAATCACGGCAAGCTTGTCCCGGTCCGCCTATCATTGGCGGGCATCCATTTTTTCACCATGCTCCGATGAACGACAACCAGCTCTTGCGCTACTCGCGCCACATCCTGCTCGACGAGATCGGCATCGAGGGCCAGGAACGGCTGCTGGGCGCGCGTGCGCTGGTGATTGGCGCCGGCGGCCTGGGTTCGCCCGCGGCCTACTACCTTGCTTCGGCCGGCATCGGCAGGATCACGCTGGTCGACCACGACACCGTGGACCTGACCAACCTGCAGCGCCAGATCCTGCACACGACCGAGCGCGTCGGCCACCCGAAGGCGGAATCGGGACGCAAGACGCTGGCGCAGATCAATCCTGAAATCGAAGTGGTGCCGTTGGTCGAACGCGCCGACGAGGCGCGGCTGACACAACTAGCGGCCGAGGTGGACATCGTGCTTGATTGCTGCGACAACTTCGCCACGCGGCACGCCGTCAACCGCGCCTGCGTGGCGACCAGGGTACCGCTGGTGTCGGGCGCGGCGATCCGCTTCGACGGCCAGGTCTCGGTATTCGACACGCGCGGCACGGACACGCCCTGCTATGCCTGCCTGTTTCCGCCCGAGCAGGAGTTCGAGGAAGCGTTGTGTTCGACGATGGGTGTGTTTGCGCCGCTGGTCGGCATCATCGGTACGATGCAGGCCGCCGAAGCGCTGAAGCTGGTCGCGGGCGTCGGCGCCTCGCTGGCCGGACGCTTGCTGCTGCTCGATGCACGCAGCATGGAATGGACCGAGATCAGGATCGCGCGCAACGCAGCTTGCTCCGTGTGCGGGGCGGTGCACTCCTGAACTTCATTCGAAGCCGGGCTCTGGCGGACAAAAGGGCAGCATGAAGTCGACAACGTAATCGTCTTCACTTCCGGCGGCGTGGCTGCCCTTTGCCTCGCTCTCGCCACTGGTGGCATCGCCCCCGCTGGAAGCGGCTGCAAGCCGTGTCGCATGCAATTGCGCCTCGTACGACAGATAGGCGTCGAAGTGATAGTCGGCAATTGCGCCGAGCCTGTCCGTATCCGGATGCATGGGCGATGTGCCGGCGCAAGCGGCCAGCATCGCCGCCATCAGCAGCGGCAATGAAACCCGCAATACGCGTTTGTCTCCGGTCCTGGTCATCATGTTTCTCCCTGCCGCGATTATTCGCGTTCCGGAAAAAATCTCATTGGGACTTATCAACCGGCTAACACACGGGGACAAGGATTTCATCGGCGCAGGACCTGCTCTGCGCGTGCCCAACCCCGATGCTAGAATCGACCGCCCCTCTCCCCGCACGCCAGCATCCGCATGACCGTCTCTGACCTCGCCAAGCTGGTCCTGCTATCCGCCATCTGGGGTGCCTCCTTCATGTTCCTGCGCGTGTGCGTGCCCGAGTTCGGCCCCGTGCTCACTGCACTGCTGCGCACCGTGCTGGCCGGCACAGCGTTGTATGCCTACGCCAAGGCCAGCGCAATCGACATCGCCTGGCGCAGCAACATCAAGCCCTACGCGCTGGTCGGCATGACCGCTGTCGTGATTCCTTTCTCGGCATTTTCGTTCGCCGCCCAGCATCTGCCGGCAGCGCACATGGCTGTCCTCAATTCCACCGCACCCATCTTCGGCGCCCTGCTGTCGGTAGCCTTGCTGGCTGAACGCCTGACGATGCGCAAGCTGGCCGGACTGGTGCTGGGCGTGATCGGCGTCGCCGTGCTGGTCGGCGCCGGAAGCCTGGCGCTCAATGGCGCCACGCTGGCCGCCAGCGCCGCCTGCCTGTTGGCAGCCAGCGCCTACGCGCTCTCCAGCATCGTGGTGAAGAAGACCGCACGCCCCGGCGGCATTCATCCGATCGGCATGGCTACGGCCTCGCTGGTATGCGGCGCCGTCATGCTGCTGCCGACCGCGCCCTTCGTGCTGCCGCCGGCCCTGCCCTCGCTGGCCGCATTCGCCAGCCTGGCCGCTATGGCGCTGCTGTCCTCGGGCCTGGCGCAAGCCTTGTTCATTCCGCTGATCGTGAAGGTGGGACCGACGCGCGCGATGTCGGTGTCGTTCCTGATTCCGCTGTTCAGCATGCTGTGGGGCTTGCTCTTCCTCGGTGAGCCGGTCGGCCTGTTCACGCTGGTGGGCGCGGGCATCGTGCTGCTGGCTATGGGCCTGGTGCTGGCGCCACCACCGACTGTGGACAAGGAAGCGCAATGAGCACGGCGCTGGCGCTGCGCCGCCCGCTACTGGTTGCGTTTGCGCTGTCGCTGGGCGCCGCGATCTCGCTCGGCATTGCACGCTTTTCGTATGCGCTGCTGTTGCCGCCGATGCGCAGCGACCTGGCCTGGTCCTACCTGACGGCCGGCGCGATGAACACCGCCAATGCCCTCGGCTACTTTCTTGGTGCGCTGGCTGCACCTGCCATCCTGCGCCGCTTCGGGCCGCGCCGTACGCTGATCGGCGGCGCCCTGCTGACCGCGTTGTTTACGCTGCTGTGCGGCCTCGTGGTCGATGCCACATTGCTGCTGGCCCAGCGCCTTCTGGCGGGCGTGGCCAGTGCGTGGATCTTCATCGCGGGTGGCTTGCTTGCAGCACGTCTCGCCGCCCTCCATGCTGGGCGAGGCGGCTTGCTACTGGGGCTCTATTACGGCGGCACCGGCTTCGGCATCATCGCTTCCGCGCTGCTAGTGCCTGCCACGATAGCGGCAGGCGAGGCGCAAGCCGCAGCGCATTCCTGGCAATGGTCCTGGCTGGCATTGGGGGCACTGTGTCTGGCGTTGACGGCTGTGATGCGCCCGGCGCTGCAGGGTCTGGCCGAGTCCGCACCGGTGGGGCCCGGCGGTGCACGCTTTCGCGTGGCCGATTTCCGCTACGGTCTTGCGGGCTACTTCATGTTCGGTGTCGGTTACATCGGCTACATGACCTTCGTGATTGCGCTGTTGCGCAACCAGGGCATGACCGAAGCGTCGCAGACGATCTTCTATGCGCTGCTCGGACTGGCCGTGGTGGCATCCTCGCGCATCTGGGCACCCATGCTTGACCGCTTCCGCGGCGGGCAGTCGCTGGCCATCCTGAACGGCTTGCTGGCGCTGGCCACGTTGTTGCCGGTGCTGTCGCAATCGCTGCCGGCAGTCTTTGCCTCGGGCCTGTTGTTCGGCGCCGTCTTTCTTTCGGCCGTGGCTTCGACCACGGCGCTGGTGCGGCACAACCTGCCGCAACATGCCTGGTCGGCCGGCATCAGCGGATTCACGACTGTGTTCGCTCTCGGGCAGATCGCCGGGCCGACGCTGGCCGGGTGGATTTCGGATGGAGCGGGACTGGAACGCGGCCTGGTGTTTTCCTCGGCCGCCCTGCTGCTGGGCGCGCTGCTGGCCTCGCGCCAGCGAGCGTTGACATCAACCTGAGCGCTGCACGCGTTCAGGCAAGCACCGCAGCCAGCGCACCACGCAAGGCATTGCACACGACGATGGCTTCGGCCCGCTGCAAGTCGGCCGCAAACAGCACACGCTCCTGTGCGCCCCAAGCCGGGTCGGCGAGAAGCACGTTGCGCATCACGCCCGGCAGCAAACCGCAGGCCAGTGGCGGCGTGAACCAGCGGCCGTCAAGCTTGACGAACACATTGCTGCGCGCGCCTTCGGTCAATTCGCCGCGCTCGTTGAAGAACAGCATGTCGAAAGCGCCGGCCTGTTCGGCGGCATGCCAAGCCGCGTCATAACGCGCGCGCTGCGTGGTCTTGTGGCGCAGGAACAGGTTGTCGGCGTCGAGCGCATCGGGCGCGATCAGCAGGCGTACCGGTTCGCTCAGCTCGCTCAGTGGCGCGCACTGGATATCGCGGCTGCCATCCTGCGCAAGCGCCAGGCGCAGACGCAACGCTGGCCCCTGTTCCGAACGCCGCGCCATCGTCTCGATGTCTTCACGCACCGCGGCTTCATCGAAGCGGAAATTGAAGTAGCGCGCAGACCGGCGCAAACGCTGCATATGCAGATCCAGATGCTGGCAGCGTCCTTCGCTTGCGCGCAGGGTCTCCAGCAGAGAGAACGGCTGCGACAGACCGGTCAGGAAGCGCGCTTTCAGTGCGCACTCCGCATACTCCTGCGCGGCCACGCTGTCGTACACGATGCCGGCGCCGACGCCGAGCTCACCAACGCGCATGCCGTGTTGCGGCGCCTGCAGCAACAAGGTGCGGATCGGCACCGACAGGCAGAAGTCGCCCAGCGCCCTTCCCTGCGGCGCGCGCTCGAACCAGCCGATGGCGCCGGTGTACAAGCCGCGCACATCCGGCTCCAGCTCATTGATGATCTGCATCGTGCGCCGCTTCGGTGCGCCTGTGATCGAGCCGCAGGGATAGAGCGCGGCAAACACCTCTGCCAGTGTCACGTCCTCGCGCAGTTCGGCCTCGATGGTCGATGTCATCTGCAGCACGCCGCTGTAGCGCGTCACTTGGAACAATTGCGGCACCTGCACGCTGCCGATGCGCGCTACGCGCCCGAGATCGTTGCGCAGCAGGTCGACGATCATCAGGTTCTCGGCGCGATTCTTGGCATCCGCAGCCAACGCAGCCGCGCGCCGTGCATTCACTTGCGCATCCCCGCTGGCCGCAGCCGTGCCCTTCATCGGTTGCGTGATCAGGCGACCCTGCGCATGGCGCATGAACAGCTCGGGCGACAGCGACAGCACGGCCTGCCCGTCCGGCAGCATCACCAGCGCGCCGTAGGGCACCGGCTGACGGGCGCGCAGGCGGCGGTACAAGGCCAGCGGCACGCCGTAAGCTTCGCAACGCAGGCGGTAGGTGTAATTGATCTGGTAGGTGTCGCCGGCTTCTATGCAGTGACGGATGCGTGCGAGCGCGGCATCGAAAGCCGCTTCATCGATATTCGCCTGCAGATTGGCGACGCCGGCAGCTTCGCCGTCATCCTGCATCTGCAACCACTCGCCGGCCGCGCCTGCATCCAGCAGGCGGCAGGATTCGAACAACAATACCCGGGCCAGCACCGTGTCCGGCTCGTCCGGCTGCACCTCGTGCATGCGCACGCCCAACTCGTAGGTGAACAGGCCGACCGCGTGGTGCCCGGCTTCAAGCTCGCGCTGCATCTCGTCCAGCATTGACGGCAGGCCGCGCGCCGTGTTGCAAACAAGTTCGCGCACGAAGCCGGTGTACAGACGCGAACGCGCGTCGGGTGTGCTGCTGTCGTCGAGCAGGGCAAAGCAGGATGCGGGATTTGGTGCGGGATGCGACACGGCGGGTACTGGGCGCGAGGGGACGGAAAGCGGCTGCGAAGGCCGCGTATTCTAAGACAGCACGCGTAAACGAAAGGGAGGCGCGAACAGGCGGCTCAGCGCAACAGGAAGCCGACCTGCTTTGCCGCGTGCTCGCTGGGCTTGTCGCGGAAACCGCTCTTGGCGAAGCGGTGCCAGCGACCCAGCACGAAGCAAGTGAGCGTGGCTGCGCGCAACGTCGATTCGGCCTCCTCACCTTCGCCCTGGCTGACAGCCGTGCGCAGCGCTTGGCGGAACGACATCTCGACGCGCTCAATGAACTGGTTCATGCGCAGCTGCAGTCGTTCATCCTCATTGACCAGCGCATCGCCGATCAGCACGCGCGTCATGCCCGGATTGCGTTCGGCAAAGCCCAGCAGCATGACTGCGATGTCGTGCGCCTGTTCCAGGCCGCGCTCCTGCTTGGCGCAGATGTGATTGACGAGACCGAACACGGAGGATTCGATGAACTCGATCAGGCATTCGAACATCTGGGCCTTGCTGGCAAAGTGACGGTAGAGCGCCGCTTCGGATACGTCGAGACGTGCCGCCAGTGCAGCGGTGGTCACCTTTTCTCCTTTCGGCTGCTCCAGCATGCCGGCCAGAGTCTGGAGAATCTGGAGCTTGCGCTCGCCGGGTTTGGTCGTAGCCATG
>DATBUE010000048.1:0-1905 GCA_036516375.1 Noviherbaspirillum sp.
GTAGGCGAGGCGCTGGCCGTCTTCCATGCTTTCGAAGACATTGTGCTGGATCTGGAACCACGGACCCTGGTTCTGCGGCTCGTCCTGTGCCCACACCAGCTCGGTGAAGTTGGGAAACTTCTTGAGCTCGGCGGCGAACGCCTTGTGCGGGAACGGATACAGCTGTTCGATGCGCACGATGGCGACGTCGGATGCACCGCGTTCCTTGCGTGCATTGACGAGGTCGTAGTAGACCTTGCCCGAGCAGGCGACCACGCGCTTGACCTTCTTCGGATCGATCTTGTCGTCCACTTCACCGATCACCGTCTGGAAAGTGCCCTTGGCCAGCTCGGACAACGGCGAGCCGGCGTCCTTGTTACGCAGCAGCGACTTCGGCGTCATGATGACCAACGGCTTGCGGAACAGACGGATCATCTGGCGACGCAGCAGATGGAAAATCTGCGCGGCCGTGGTCGGCTGCACAACCTGCATATTGTTGTCTGCACACAGTTGCAGGAAACGTTCGATACGTGCCGAGGAGTGTTCCGGCCCCTGGCCTTCGTAACCGTGCGGCAGCATCATCACCAAGCCCGATGCGCGGCCCCACTTCACTTCGCCGGAACTGATGAACTGGTCGATCACGACTTGTGCACCATTGGCGAAATCGCCGAATTGCGCCTCCCAGATCGTCAGCGTGTTCGGCTCGGCGGTCGAGTAGCCGTACTCGAAACCGAGCACCGCTTCTTCGGACAGTACGGAATCGATCACCGTGAACGGCGCCTGGTTCTCCGCAATGTTCTGCAGCGGAATATAAGTGCCGGCATCCCAGCGCTCGCGCTTCTGGTCGTGCAGAACGGCATGACGGTGGGTAAAGGTGCCACGGCCCGCATCCTGCCCAGTCAGGCGCACTGCGTAGCCGGACGACACCAGCGAGGCGTAAGCCAAGTGCTCACCCATGCCCCAGTCCAGATTCGCCTCGCCCCGTCCCATGGCAGCGCGGTCGGCCAGCACCTTCTCCACCAGCGGATGCAGCTTGAAGCCTTCCGGCACGGTGGTAATGCGTCCCGCCAAGCGCTTCAGTTCCGCCAACGGGACCGCCGTATCCGCAGCATCGGTCCACTTGCGATTGAGAAAGGGCATCCAGTCAACCGCGTATTTGCTCTTGAAGTTCGAGATGACCGGATCCACGGTGTGCTTGCCTGCATCCATGGCGTCGCGATACGCCTTGACCATCGCGTCGCCGGTGTCTGCGGCAATGGCACCCTGCGCAGCCAGCTTTTCGGCATACAGCTTACGTGTGCCCGGGTGCTGACCGATCTTCTTGTACATCAGCGGCTGCGTCAGTGCCGGCGTGTCCTGCTCGTTGTGACCCAGCTTGCGGAAGCAAATGATGTCGACCACGATGTCCTTCTTGAACTCCATGCGGAAGTCCAGCGCAATCTGGGTCGCGAACACCACGGCTTCCGGATCGTCGCCGTTCACATGCAGTACCGGTGCCTCGATCATCTTGACCACGTCCGAGCAGTACAGCGTCGAGCGCGAGTCGCGGGGATCGGAGGTGGTGAAGCCGATCTGGTTGTTGATCACAATATGAACTGTACCGCCCGTGCCGTAGCCGCGGGTCTGCGCCAGGTTCAGGGTTTCCATCACCACGCCCTGCCCGGCGAAGGCGGCGTCGCCGTGCACCAGGATCGGCAGAACTTGCGAACCATCCTTGTCGCCTCGGCGCTCCATGCGCGCCTTGACCGACCCTTCGACCACCGGATTGACGATCTCCAAGTGCGACGGGTTGAACGCGAGCGACAGATGGACCGGGCCGCCGGCAGTGGAAATATCGGACGAGAAACCTTGGTGATACTTGACGTCGCCGGCCGGCAGGTCATCCGCATGCCTGCCTTCGAACTCGGCAAACAGATCCTGCGGCAT
>DATBUE010000049.1:0-3236 GCA_036516375.1 Noviherbaspirillum sp.
ACCCGCAATCTTCCGAACGCGGCGAGATTCTTCTTCAACTGTCAGAACGGAAATTGCTGAAAGAACTTGACCGTGAAGAGTATGGCCAGGTCGTGCGCCTGTTGGTGCGGCATGCCGCCGCGCACTGCTTCACGGGGGACAAAAAACGTGGGGGGATAAGTTTGCCCCCGAACCTGAGAGACTTGTCCAAGCGCGAAAAAATCGACTTGGTCAGCATGACGGTAAGACTCAAGATCATGAGAAACCTTCTCGCTGGTCTGCCTCGCAGCGATTACGAACTGGCCAAGGCGGGTAATCACTTGGGTGACCTGCTCTACTTCAACATGGAGGCGCTGGTCGAGCAGGGTGCTTCGCGTTTCGAACTAAACACACTGTATGGGGAATTAGACCGATTAGTAGATAAGGCCTACCACGCATACGCAGATTCGGACTGCCTGAGGATGCTTGTTAATGTCCGAGCTAGTGTCAAACAAATAATCGAGGCCGTCGGGGCGCCCCCACCCGGTGACAACAGCGGTCGCCATCGGCTACAGCAGCAGGTGATGCAACGGCGGCAATCTCATGCCGGACCACCCGGGCAAGTGCAGCAAGGCGAGCCTCCGCCGGCCTATGTGCCGGTCGTCGAGCAGGCAGGGGAAGCTCCTTCAACCTCGCCCGTAGCCGATGTAGCCGTGCAGGCAACGCAAGAGCCGCCCGCTTACTCGGAATTACCGGGCGCAGCCAGGGCGGGGGCGCCCGCCGCGGCGGAGACGGAAGGGACCGCCCCCCCTCTCGCTTCACCGCGCGCGCCACTGAGCTTGCAGGCGCCCGGCGAAACCGGCGCTGCCGTCTCCACGCGGCCCACGCAAGCCATCCGCCGTCGGGCCGAGCAGACGGTGACGCCGACGCGCACCCAGGCGAGCTTCAATCCCCGCTCCCAACTCCAGGCCGGAGCGCGAGCCGGTGAAACGCCGCGACCGCGTAACCGGGAAGATGCGAACCGCTTCACCGCACAACCCGGTCCGACGACGGGCAACGCCAGGCGCGCCACCAGGCATGCGCCGGTTGCTCGCCAAAGTAACAACGACCGGACCCTGCAGGGGGTCCTTGCCCATAGCCGGGTGCCGCGCGAAGTACCGGCTGGTTCTCGGTCAGCGCCAGATTCCTCGCGTTCCTTGGGCAATGCCGGGGCGCGCCGGGAACGGGCAAGCACCGCGCAACCGAATGCGCAGGCCCCTGCCGCACAAAACCCGACGCCCCCGGTCGGGGCGAATGCGGGAGTCCAGAATCCGGACGAGGAAAGGTTCGACTGGATGGAAGGCAACAACGCTGCGATCACCGAGATCCTGCGCAATCAGTAGTACCGGTCAGGCCTGCTGGCGCAGGATGCGCGCCAGCGGGTCATCCGTTTCCATGTCCGGGTTCAAGGCTGCTGCGAGGGAAGGTCAGGGACCGACGCGGAGGCCGAGGTCGAGACCGACACCTTGCATCCGGCCCTGCGGATGCGCTCTGGCTGTTGGATGTTTTGATCTCGCCCGCACCGGATGGCTGCACGTCGATGCTGACTGCGCCGGAATCGGCAGTCCCTCCCGTTCCTGTTCCGGTATCCGAAACAAGGCGTGGCGGTGTCGGAAACTAATGCAGAAAATGAAACCGTTTTCGGTTCGCGGCCACTCATGGGAGTCGCGCTTTCCGGGAGGAAAAAGTTTCGGAGGAACGGCCCGTTGCGGTTGTGCCGGAAGGTGCCCGCTTTCCGATAACTTGTTTCGCCAAAAGCCATGATTCCTTCAAACGTCCATCGCAAGCCCCCTCAGCAACCCGACGCTACGTTCAGCCACGCACCTGTCGCAGCGAGTGCGGGCCTTCCTGAGCCGGAAAAATTCCCAGACGAGCTGCAAACGCTGCTGAACAACCTGCGGCTTCCGTTCAACCTGCGGCTTCCGTTCTTCCGCGACAAGCAGAGAACGCTAACGAAATTGAAAGAGTACATGAGGGGTCTCAGCCCTTTCAGCTCGCGATCGCGCAACTGCGGCGAGATTCTTCGTCAACTGTCACAACCACAATTGCTGGAAGTACTTTCCCCTGAAGAGTATGGGCAGGTCGTGCGCCTGTTGATGCGGCATGGCGCAGCGCACTGGTTCACGGAGGACAAAGAACGTGAGGGGATAAGTTTCCCCCCGAACCTGAGGGGCCTGTCCAAGCGCCAAAAAATCGACTTGGTCAGCATGCCGGTAAGACTCGAGATCATGCGCAACCTTCTCACTGATCTGCCAAGACGCAGCGACGATTTTCTAAATAAGGCCGGGGACGGAATCGTCAACGCCCTGCTTACTTGTAATTTGGAAGCGCTTGTGGAGCAGGGCGCTTCGCCTAGCGATCTGCGCACACTGAGGGAACCATGGATCCACGCCGTCCGCAGTGAGAGGCGTCCTGTGTCCGGCAAATCCGACCGCATGGCCGCCATCCTTACAAACTTCTACGACCAACTAGAAAGCCAGGAGGGAAAGGCGAGTCAACGCGAAGAAAATATTCGTAATCGGCTGCTGAAGACGATGGAAAGGCTGGCCGGGAAATCTTCTGCCAGCCCGGCCGGACATGCGCAGCAAGGCGAGCCTCGGTCGGACTATGGGCCGGTCGTCAAGCAGGCACGGAAAGCTCCTCCTACCTCGTCCGCCGCCGAAGTCGTGCCGGCAACGCAAGAGCGGCCCGCCGACTCGCAATTGCCGGAACGG
Source organism: Noviherbaspirillum sp. (assembly GCA_036516375.1). Taxonomy (GTDB): domain Bacteria; phylum Pseudomonadota; class Gammaproteobacteria; order Burkholderiales; family Burkholderiaceae_D; genus Noviherbaspirillum. The sequence continues at coordinate 2,712 of DATBUE010000049.1, forward strand.
GCGGAAGGCAATGCCGGGCCGAGCGCGGTAGCGCCGAGGGCACGCGGATCTAAGAGGCGCCGCCATTTGCTTTGGACAGGCCCGCAATTGCCGTCGATTCGAGAAGGCAGTGAGGATGAGCTCTCGAGCTGACAGTCTCTGACAGGGGGAAAAACCGGGCGTGCCGCCCGATCCCCGGCTGACCGTTGGCCGAAAAGTACGGTATCGATAAATCTGGCCTCGCCATGGGGATGCTTGAAGCTGGAGCCCACCGCCGTCGCCTTGAACCGCCCGGCCATGCCGCCCGCGCAGACTACTGAAACTATGCGTGTTCTCAGAATAGTGCCCTGTTGTCTCGGGCAGTCGGGGCGGCGGGCGTCCCCTAGCGCGGATTCGCCCTGACCTGCTCGCCGATGCCGGACGGCTTGCCCGCGGTACGGCGTTGCGGCTCCTTGCCATGGCACCCGCCATGTCGCGTCGCCGCGCCTTGTCCCGCAGGCAATCCGCCTCGGCCTCGACTGAGCCGGTCAGGGCGAATCCGCTCTA
>DATBUE010000050.1:0-14155 GCA_036516375.1 Noviherbaspirillum sp.
CGGTTGGCTTTCATCGATCCAGATCGGCGGCTACTGGCTCGCCAACCTGATGCTGGTGGCGCTCGGCCTGTACCTGATGAATGTCTGGCATGGCCTGGCGAAACTGGAAGCGGTGGGGCAGATCGTCTGGCGCCGTGTGCAGCCGCTGCTGCCGCACCTGCTGCCGATCGACCACCCAGGCAAGGCGTTTGCACTGGGCGCGCTGTGGGGCTGGGTGCCCTGCGGCATGGTGTACAGCGTGCTGCTGACCGCGATGGCCAGTGGCAGCGCTGCCTCCGGTGCGATGGTGATGCTCGTCTTCGGTCTGGGCACCTTGCCGATGCTTTTCGGGCTCGGCATGCTCGGCACCACGCTGCTGGCCTGGTCGCGCAAGCGCGCCGCGCGCATCGTTTGCGGTGCGCTGGTGCTGGCCTTCGGCCTTGCCGGGCTGGTGCGCGCCGCGTCCGGGCTCTCGCTCGGTTGGGTCGATGCGCTGTGCATCACGACGCCGGCCTTGCTGGGAGGGCAATGATGGAATCCGGTATCGGACAACTGTGTTTTCACTGCGGCGCCGGCGTGCCCGCGCATGAAAGCCGTTACGTCGAAATAGACGGCCAGGCGCGCAGCATGTGCTGCCCCGGTTGCGAGGCGGTGGCCCGCACCATCGTCGACAGCGGCTTGGCCAATTACTACCGCACGCGCGACGGCTTTGCCGACACGGTTGCGGGCAAGACCGGCCTGCCACCGGAACCGGCGTTGTACGACGCGCCGGAAGTGATCGAACAATTCGCCGCGCGCAGCAAGGACGAGGCTGGTGTGCGCGAAGCAGTGTTCTCGCTCGAAGGCATTCGTTGCGCCGCCTGCGTGTGGTTGATCGAACGACGCGTCACCGCCGTACCCGGCGTGCGCGGCGCCAGCCTGAACGTGGCCAGCGAACGGCTGCAGGTGCGCTGGAACGAGACGCAGTGCAAGCCCAGCGATGTGCTGGCCGCGCTGGCAGCCATCGGCTACGACGCCCATCCCTACGACCCGGTGCGGCACGACCAGCAATTGCAGCGCACCGGGCGCACGCTGTTCCGCCAGTTGTTCATCGCCGGCCTGTCGATGATGCAAGTGATGATGTACGCCTTCCCGGTGTATGTCGCGCGCGAGGGCGACATGGATCTGGACATGCGCACGCTGATGAACTGGGCCGGCCTGCTGCTGACGATTCCGGCCGTGTTCTATTCCGCCTTGCCGTTCTTCCGCGGCGCCTGGAGCAATCTGCGCGCCGGGGCGCTGGGCATGGATGTGCCGGTGGCGCTCGGCATCGCTGCCGCGTTCACCGGCAGCGTGGTCGCTACCGTGAACGGTCAGGGCGATGTGTATTACGACTCGGTCACGATGTTCATCTTCCTGCTGCTGTGCAGCCGCTATCTGGAATGGATGGCCAGGCGCAAGGCGGCTTCCGCGCTCGAAACCCTGCGCCACAGCCTGCCGGCTTCCGCCGTGCGTCTTACGGGCTTTCCGCAGTCGCGCACTGGCGAAACCATTCCTGCCGCGCGTCTGGCCAGCGGCGACTACCTGATGATCAAGCCGGGCGAGCCGGTGCCGGCCGATTGCGTGATCGTCGAAGGACAGACGCGCGTCGACCTTTCCCTGCTGACCGGCGAAAGCCAGCCGCAACAGCGCGGCGTCGGCGACGCCTTGCCCGGCGGCGCGATCAATACCAGCCAGGCCGTGGTGGCACGCGTGACGGCCAGTGCGCGCGAAAGCACGCTTGCAGTGTTGGTGAAGCTGGTCGAGCAGGCAGGGCAGGGCAAGCCGCAACTGGCGATGTGGGCCGACCGCGTGGCTGCCTGGTTCGTCGGCGGTCTGCTGCTGCTTGCAGCCATCGTCTTCTTCGCATGGCAATGGATAGACCCGTCGCAAGCCTGGCCGATTGCGATTGCCGTGCTGGTGGTGTCCTGCCCGTGTGCCTTGTCGATGGCGACGCCGAGCGCGCTGGCTGCGGCGACGGACCGACTGGTGCGCCAGGGCGTGCTCGCGATCCAGCCGCATGTGATCGAAACCCTGCATCGCGTCACGCACGTGGTGTTCGACAAGACCGGCACGCTGACGCTGGGCAAGCCGGCGCTGCAGGCCACGCGCAGCTTCGGGAATACGGATGCGCAATGGGCCTTGCGCGCGGCTGCCGCACTCGAGCAATCGAGCGCGCATCCTCTGGCCCAGGCCCTGCTCGATGCAGCGAAGGATTTGCCGGCATTGCAGGCGGTCGAGCTCAGTCATGAAGCAGGACGCGGTGTCGAGGGGCGGGTGGATGGACAACACCTGCGCCTGGGTTCCGCGTCCTTCGTTGCAGAGCTGGTCGGCGACAGCGCGCCGCAAGGCGGGGCGCGCAGCTGCGTCTATCTCGGCGCGCCCGGCGCATGGCTGGCCTGCTTCGAACTGGAAGATGCCGTGCGCAGCGACGCAGCGCAGGTCGTGCGTCACTTCCAGGCGCAAGGCAAGCAGATCGTGCTGCTCTCCGGCGACGAGACGGCCGTGGCGCAGAGCGTGGCGGCGCGACTCGGGATCGACGCCGTGCACGGCGGCATGCTGCCGCAACAGAAGCTGGATTTCGTGCAGGACTTGCAGCGGCAGGGAGCCGTGGTGGCGATGGTGGGTGACGGCATCAACGATGCGGCGGTACTGCGCGGGGCCGACGTGTCCTTTGCCATGGGTAGCGGCGCCTCGCTGGCACAGGCCAATGCCGACGCCGTGCTGCTGTCGCCGCGCCTGTCTGCGGTAATGGATGCGGCACGCACCGCCGACGATGCGATGCGCGTGGTGCGCCAGAACCTGTGGTGGGCCAGCATCTACAACATGACCGCGATCCCGGCGGCAGCGCTCGGCTTGCTGAACCCGTGGATGGCCGGCATTGGCATGGCCGCAAGTTCGGCGCTGGTGGTGATGAATGCACTGCGCCTGCGGCGCCTGCCGCGACCGACGCCAGAGCGTGCAACGCGAATGGCTGCTGTCGGCAGCGGCGTCGCCTAGCATTGCCTGGAAAGAGGAGATTCGATATGGAAGCGCTTTACCTGCTGGTACCGATGAGCGTTGCGCTCGTGTTTCTTGCGATCTGGATATTCTTTCGCGCCTCCGACTCCGGCCAGTTTGACGATCTGGTCGGGCCCGGCATGCGCATCCTCCAGGACGTGGACCGGGTGGCGAGAACGGGCGAAGCGGAGGCACCGCAAACTGCTCAAGACGAGCGCCGCCCCTAACGCCCGTTCATTTCCTGCATTTACCGCAGGGCGCTGGCACTCAAGCAGTTCTCTGCCCGTCGTTCCTTTGTCCATGCAGATGAAGGAATTGAAGACTGCGATCGGAACAGTTTTCCTTCGCTTCCGTTTGCGCGCGTGAAGCTGAGTTCCTCGTGCGAATTTGCATAACGTGAGAAGCTCATGCATAATGCGGACCGGTCATATGTCTTATATAAGACTTTGATCGCGCACCGCTCCAGCAGCAGCTTTGCTGGTGAGCCGGACAGACGATGATTTCCTGCCAAAGAATTCCCCCCCAAACCTGCACGGACGCCAAGTAGACACGCCATGAATACCGACCCGACCATCATTTACACACTGACCGACGAAGCCCCTCTGCTGGCGACCCACGCCTTCCTGCCGGTTGTCAGCGCCTTCGCCAGGCAAGCAGGTGTGCGTGTCGAACAGAGCGACATTTCGGTCGCCGCGCGCATCCTTGGCAACTTTCCCGAATACCTGACGCCGGAGCAGCGCGTTCCCGACACGCTCACCGAACTGGGCAAGAAGACGCTCGAGCCGGACGCCAACATCATCAAGCTGCCCAACGTGAGCGCCTCGGTGACCCAATTGAAGGCGGTGATCAAGGAACTGCAGAGCAAGGGCTACAAGCTTCCCGAATACCCGGACAATCCCCAGACCGACGAAGAACAGGCCATCAAGGCACGCTACGGCAAGTGCATCGGCTCTGCCGTCAACCCGGTGCTGCGTGAAGGGAACTCCGACCGCCGCGCGCCGCGCGCCGTGAAGGAATACGCGCGCAAGAACCCGCATTCGATGGGCGAGTGGTCACCGGCCTCGCGCACGCACGTTTCGCACATGACCGGCGGAGACTTCTACCACGGCGAAAAGTCGATGACGCTGGATCGCGCACGCGAAGTCAAGATGGAACTGATCACCAAGAGCGGCAAGACCATCGTCCTGAAGCCGAAGGTCGCGCTGCTGGAAGGCGAGATCATCGATTCCATGTTCATGAGCCGCAAGGCCCTGCTCGACTTCTACGAAAAGCAGATCGAAGACGCGCACAAGACCGGCGTGTTGTTCTCGCTACACGTGAAGGCGACGATGATGAAGGTGTCGCACCCGATCGTCTTCGGTCATTGCGTGCGCATGTTCTACAAGGAAGCGTTCGAAAAGCACGGCGCGCTGCTCGACAGCCTGGGCGTGAACGTCAACAACGGCATGGCCGACCTGTACAGCAAGATCGCCGCGCTGCCCGATTCGCAGCGCGAAGAAGTCATCCGTGACTTCCACGCCTGCCAGGAAAACCGTCCGGCGCTGGCCATGGTCGATTCCGCCAAGGGCATCACCAACTTCCATTCGCCGAACGACGTCATCGTCGACGCCTCGATGCCGGCCATGATCCGCGCCGGCGGCAAGATGTACGGCGCCGATGGCCGCCTGAAGGAAGTCAAGGCGGTGATCCCCGAGAGCACCTTCGCCCGCATCTACCAGGAGATCATCAATTTCTGCAAATGGCATGGCGCATTTGATCCGCGCACGATGGGCACCGTGCCCAACGTGGGTCTGATGGCGCAGCAGGCCGAGGAATACGGTTCGCACGACAAGACCTTCGAGATCGCCGAAGACGGCGTAGCCAACATCACCGATATCGCCACCGGCGAAGTGCTGTTGAGTCAGAACGTGGAGCAGGGCGATATCTGGCGCATGTGCCAGGTCAAGGACGCGCCGATCCGCGACTGGGTCAAGCTCGCCGTCACTCGCGCACGCAACTCGGGCATGCCGGCCGTGTTCTGGCTCGACCCGTATCGCCCGCATGAGAACGAGCTGATCAAGAAGGTCAAGACCTACCTGAAGGACCACGACACCACGGGTCTAGACATCCAGATCATGTCGCAGGTGCGCGCAATGCGTTACACGCTCGAGCGCGTCTCGCGTGGTCTCGACACGATCTCGGTGACCGGCAACATCCTGCGCGACTACCTGACCGACCTGTTCCCGATCCTGGAACTGGGCACCAGCGCGAAGATGCTGTCCGTCGTGCCGCTGATGGCCGGTGGCGGCTTGTATGAAACCGGCGCCGGCGGCTCGGCACCGAAGCACGTGCAGCAGCTGGTCGAGGAAAACCACCTGCGCTGGGATTCGCTCGGTGAATTCCTGGCACTGGCGGTCAGCTTCGAAGACCTCGGCATCAAGACCGGCAACGCCAAGGCGAAGCTGCTGGCCAAGACGCTGGATGCCGCGACCGGCAAGCTGCTGGATAACCGCAAGTCGCCTTCGCCCAAGACCGGCGAGCTCGACAACCGCGGCAGCCAGTTCTACCTGGCCATGTACTGGGCGCAGGAACTGGCGGCGCAGAAGGAAGACGCGGAGCTGGCTTCCGCCTTCGCACCGCTGGCGAAGTCGCTGACGGACAACGAGCAGAAGATCGTCGCCGAGCTGATCGAGGTGCAGGGCAAGGCGGTGGACATTGGCGGCTACTACAAGCTGGATGACGCCAAGGTGAAGGCCGTGATGCGTCCGAGCGCAACGTTCAATGCTGCGCTGGAGACGCTTGCCGCCTGACCCTTGTTTTTACCGCTTTAAAAAAGATTCGCCCACAGGCTCCCAGCCTGCGGGCGTTTTCACATCTGGGTTCAGCGCCGGCCATCCAGCGCCGAGTGCCGCGAAAGCCGGGGAGGCCTGCGTTCACCAGGGCGTTTCACCGTTCGGTTCCACGAACTTTCCGGAAACGGCATCTTCTCCCAGTAACGCATACTGCACCGGTAGCCTTGCGCCTTCCTCCGCAGTCATGAAACCCTGATGGCCGGTCAAATCCGTCTTCACATAGCCCGGGCTCACTGAATTCACGACGATCGCCGTGTCCCTCAGTTCTTCCGCAAGCTGCACTGTGAGCATGTTGAGCGCCGCCTTGGACGCGTTGTAGCCGATCAGCCGCGCGGCGTAGTAGGGCGACGAGGGATCGCCGTTGAGCGTCAACGAGCCCAGTGAACTCGAAAGGTTGACGATCCGGGCCGCAGGCGATTGACGCAGTAACGGCAGCATTGCCTGCGTCACCGCCAGGGTCCCGACGAAGTTCGTATCCAGGATGCGGCGAACAGCATCGGGAGAGGCTTGCGACGGCGGTCCGTCGGCGCCATCCACGATCCCCGCATTGTTGACGAGAATGTCGAGTCTGCCGTGCTGCGACCGGATCGTCTCGGCTGCCGCCGCAATGCTCGCGTGGTCGTTCAGATCGATCAATACGGATTGCGCGGCCAGGTCTTGGGAGGAGAGGGCTTCTTCGGCCGCCTTGGCCCGTCCGGGATCACGGGCGCCGATGATGACGAAGACTCCCGCTTGTGCGAGCTGACGGGCAATTTCCAGTCCGATACCTTTGTTCGCGCCGGTGACGAGAGCAATGCGATTGGTGTTTGTCATGGATATTTCTTTCTGATGTACGGTTGAGACGTTCCGGCTATTATCAGGAGGATCATCCACTTTGAATATTCGCTTATGCCGCAAGGAACACCGCCTCGTCTGAGCCCAAGGAAGAAGCCGCGTCAGGCACGCGCGAAGGCAACCCTGGATGCCATTTTCGAAGCCACTATTCAGGTTTTGGTGGCCGTCGGGCCCCAGCGACTGACGACAATACGGGTGGCCGAGCGGGCGGGGGTATCGATCGGCACCCTGTATCAGTACTTCCCTCACAAGCAAGCCTTGTTCTATGCCCTGAACGAGAGCTATCTGGATGCTTTGGCCGAGAAGGTGGAAAGTACCTGTCAGGCGCAACATGGCGCGGCGATCGCCCAGATGATCCAGGCGCTGGTCACGACGTACTGGAACGCCAAGATGGAGCGGCCCGAAGTTACGCGCGCCCTCTACCGTTCCGTCGCGGAGCTGGATAATGAAGCGTTGATCGAGGCGTTCAGTCGCCGCGTCGATGCGGCTACGGCTGCAATGCTTGCCAGTGCACGCGATACCGCCTTCGCGGATCTGCGCAGCGTCAACCTCACGCTCCTGACTACGATCTTCGGCACGGCTCGCAGCGTGTTCGAGCGTAATCTTCCGGTTGCGGAAGCGAGTGCTGTGCAGCGGCACCTGATCTTGATGTGCAATGCTTATCTGGGCGCTTACTCGACTGGCGGACACGCTGTCGCTGCAGTTTGAGGCGAAGGGTGGTGACAGCGAACGAGAGCCGATGCTCGTCGCGTTGGCTCGCCGCCTCTGCGTGCGCACCAAGGGGGCCAAGGAGCTGGATAGGTCGTTCTGCACGTGCAACCTCCCACGTTGCAAAAAATCGATCATAGACTATCATTTATGGAACTTAAAGCGCCATCTATGATCGAGATAACCTATGCCAAAAAAAGGCTTGCATCGAGAAGCGATTCCAACGTTGATCGAAGAACGGCTGCAGGCGTGGGGTCGCGTGATCCGCGCCCAGCGCGCGCAGCAGCGACTGCGCGCCGCCGACCTGTGCGCCCGTCTTGAAATATCCGAGGCCACATTGCGTCGTCTCGAACGAGGCGACCCAGGCGCAGCAGCGAGTCTCTATCTGATGGCCTTGCAGGTGCTGGGCGTACTCGACGAGCTGGCGCCCGCACCTGACATCCCCCAGTCGACTCTCTCGCTCAAACAGCGGGTGCGTCTGCCCGCGCGGGAGCGTGAAGATGACTACTTCTAAGCCTCTCTACGTCTACCTGCAGCGCCCGGACACGGGCGCGTGGGTCACGGTCGGCCGCTATCAGTTCGACGATGTCAGCCGCACCGGGCGCTTTCGCTACGCGCCGAGTTATGTCGATGCAGGGCTGACATGGAGCATCGATCCGGTAGGCCTGCCGTTCCGGCCCGAGCACGAATGGGTCGCGTTGCGCTACAACGGCCTGCATGACGCACTGCGCGATGCCAGCCCGGACGCGTGGGGCAGGGCGCTGCTGCGCCGCCAGCATGCGTTGCCGGAAGATGCACCGGACTGGCGATTTCTTGAGGCCAGCAGCAACGCCGAACGCTGGGGCGCGCTGGCAATCGGACGCACGCGCCAAGCGTCGGTCGCCCATGTCGCCAGCCCACGCTTGCCCCAGTTGGAACTGCTGGTCCGTGAATTGGTGGCGCTGGCCCAGCACGCGCCGCCGGTCGACGCAAAGTTGCGCCAGCGCCTGGTGGCGACCACCAGCATGGGCGGCGCGCGGCCGAAGGCAACCGTGCGCGACGGCGACACCTACTGGCTGGTCAAGCCCTATCTGCCCAGCGACATTGCCAACATCCCGCTGCTCGAACATTTCGCGCAAACCTGGGGGCGTGCGGCCGGACTGAACTTCGCCCCCACCGTCTACCATCCGCTCGGCCCCGGCATTGGGGCAATGCGCGTGCAACGCTTCGACCGCGCCGGTGAACGGCGCCTGATGGCCTTGAGCGGGGCGACGCTGCTGCAAACCGAATATCCCGGCGCGACCCGGCCTGCGGACTGGAGCTATCCGCGCCTGGCCGAGGAATTGCGGCGCATAGGCGCACCGCCCGAAGACCGGCGCGAACTGTTCGGCCGCATGGTCTTCAACGCCGTCTGCGGCAATGACGACGACCACCCGCGCAACCATGCGGTGGTGTTCCGGACGGAGGAGAGCCGCTGGCGCCTGTCCCCGGCTTTCGATGTCGTGCCCAATCCGGATGCCGAACCGCCGCGCACATTGTCGATGCAGTTTGCACCGGGGCGTACGGACATTGCGCGAGATGCCGTGCTCGCGGAATCAGTACGCTTTGGCTTCAGCGGTCGCGATGAGGCTGCAGCGTGGCTGGAACAGCTGCTGCTGCGGATTGAACACGCTTATCTGGAAGCGGCGACCTTGCTGGATGGGACGTTGCGAGGACGAATGGAGGAGCGGATGCGAGTTGGGTTCATGCGGCTGCGGGAGTAGTCGCGCCGAGCCCGATTTTTAACCATGGTCCTGAAAAACGCGCTTGTCACAAGTTCTTGCGTGTGGCATTCGCACTCTCGTCAACTGCGCGGTTGCGGAAGTACTCCTCGAAATATTCCACGCACACACGCACCTTGGCCGAGCCGGTCAGGCGCATCGGGTACACGGCCCAGACGTTGGCCTCCTGGCGCCATGCCGGCAGCAGTTGGACCAGTTCGCCGCGCTCAATGTGCGGACGTGCGTCCCAGATCGAGCGTAGCGCGATTCCTCTCCCTTCCACCGCCCAGCGCAATACGATTTCCCCGTTGTTCGATGACAGCGGACCGGTCACCTTGACCGTTTCCTGCTGGCGCCCGTTGCTCACGGTCCATACGCCGAACTGCATGTCGCGTTCCTTGATCACGAGGCAATGGTGGCCGGCCAGGTCGGCCACACTGCGCGGATGGCCGTGGCGCGCGAGGTAGTCGGGCGCCGCGCACAGCACGCGGTAGTTGGACGCGAGGCGCCGCGCCACCATGTCGCCGGCGATCTCGTCGCCGACCCGGATGTCGATGTCGAAGCCTTCGCTGGCGATGTCGATCAGGTGGTCGAACACTTCGAAGCGCACCTCGATTTCCGGATAGCGGTTGACCAGCCCGGCGATGGCCGGCGCGACCAGGTTGCGGCCGAAGCCGAAGCTGCTGCAGATGCGCAGCCGTCCGCGCGGTGTTTCCCGCGATTTCGCGACTTCGTCGTACAGGCTGTCGATGTTGTCGAGGATTTTCCGGGCCCATTCGTAGACCCGTTCGCCGTCCTCGCTGACGACCACGCGCCGCGTGGAGCGGTGAAAGAGGCGCACTTCGAGCTGGGATTCGAGCAGGCGCACGCGCTTGGTCACATAGGCCGGGGAGACACCCAGTTCGGTTGCCGCCGCGCTGAAACTGGAGCAGCGGGCCACGGTCGTGAACACCTTGAGATCGTCGGGGAGTAGTTGATTATTCACGAAGCGTGCATGATCTATTCACAGAGCGGGGATTATAAAACCGGATGTGCATCGATATGATCCTTGGAGCGGATTCGCCCTGACTAGCTCGCCGATGCCGGACGGCTTGCCCACGGTACGGCGTTGCGGCTCCTTGCCATGGCACCGGACATGTCGCGTCGCCGCGCCTTGTCCCGTAGCCAATCCGCCTCGGCCTCGTCTGAGCCAGTCAGGGCATGAACTTACCAAGGAAGCACGCATGACTCGGAGCACAAGCAAGCAATTCAACATCGCCGTCATTCCCGGCGATGGCATTGGCAAGGAAGTCATGCCGGAAGGGCTGCGCGTGCTTGAGGCTGCGGCCGAGCGTTTCGGGCTGGACCTGGCCTTCCGCCACATTGACTGGGCCAGTTGCGATTACTACGAGCAGCACGGCAGCATGATGCCGGCCGATTGGCGCGCGCAGCTCGATGGCGTGGATGCGCTGTATTTCGGCGCGGTGGGCTGGCCGACACGCGTTCCCGATCACATTTCGTTGTGGGGCTCGCTGCTCAAGTTCCGCCGCGATTTCGACCAGTACATCAACCTGCGTCCGGTGCGCCTGTTCGACGGCGTGCCGTGCCCGCTGGCCAACCGCAAGGCCGGCGACATCGATTTTTACGTGGTGCGCGAAAACACCGAAGGCGAGTACACCTCGCTGGGTGGCCGCATGTTCGAGGGCACCGATCGCGAAGTGGTGATTCAGGAGAACGTCTTTACGCGCATCGGCTGCGATCGCGTCTTGCGCTTCGCCTTCGAGCTGGCCCGCTCGCGTGCACGCAAGCATGTGACGGTGGCCACCAAGTCCAACGGCATTGCCGTCTCCATGCCCTACTGGGACGAGCGCGCCGACGCCATGGCCGCACACTACCCCGACGTTTCCACCGATCGCCAGCACATCGACATCCTGTCCGCGCGCTTCGTGCTCAATCCGACCCGCTTCGATGTCGTGGTTGCATCCAACCTGTTCGGCGACATCCTGTCGGACCTCGGTCCGGCCTGCACCGGGACGATCGGACTCGCACCCTCAGCCAACCTCAATCCGGACCGCGCCTTCCCCTCGCTGTTCGAGCCGGTGCACGGATCGGCGCCGGACATCTACGGCAAGGGCATCGCCAACCCGGTCGCCATGATTTGGTCGGGTGCGCTGATGCTGGACTTCCTCGGCAAGGATCCGGCGCTGGGTACGGACGAGCGCTACCTGCGCGCGCATGACGCCATCCTGAAGGCGATCGAAGTCACGCTGGCAAAGGGGCCGCGCACTTGCGATCTGGGCGGCACGGCCGACACTGAAACCATGGGCCGCGCGGTCGCCGATCTGGTCCGTACGATCGACCTATGACATCCGCACGATTCGATACCGGCGAGCCGGGTTCCCGCTACGCATTCAAGGCAGGCGCATGAACGATCTCAAGCAGGCGATGCGGCAGCTCTCGTGCGAGCCGCTGACCGCGCAAGCCTTTGCTCCCTTCGGCCTGGTGATCGATCCGGGCGCGGCGACGCCCGAGCTGATCAATGGCGGCACGACCCGCCGTTATTCCGATCTGGCCGCATTGGACTTGAACGCCGATGCGGCGCAGCCGCGCATCGGCATCTATGACGCCGACGCCCGCCAGTTTCCACTGCCTCTGCTGAAGCTCGAACGCCATCGGCAAGCCGCCCAGGTTTTTCTCCCGCTCGGCATGCACCGTTTCGTGGTGGTCGTCTGTCCAGGGGACGCGGCGCCGCAGTTTGCGCACTTGCGTGCTTTCCTGAGTGCGCCGGGGCAGGGAATCAGCCTGCATCGCGATACCTGGCATCACGGCCTGGTCGCGCTGGGCGACGGCGACCGCTTTGCCGTGATCGAGGGCGGCAATTACCGCTCCGATTGCGAAGAAGTGCCGCTGGTAGAACCGGTCGTCCTGCTGCGGCCCGCCCACGTGCTCTGACAAGAAAACTGGAACTGGACTGAAAGGAAAGAACAGGTGACTACGGCTTTTCTGTCGATGGCTGAATACGCACGCCGCTTGCGCGATGGTCAGTTGCGCGCGGTGGCGCTGGTCGACGAATGCGAGGCGCGCCACGCCCGCCTTGAGACGCGCTTCAATGCCTACAAGACCTGGAACGGCGCCGGTGCGCGCACGCAGGCGCAGGCCGCGGACCTGCTGTTGGGGCAGGGCGTCGACCTCGGCCCGCTGATGGGCTTGCCGGTTTCGGTGAAGGATTTGTACGGCGTGCCGGGCCTGCCGGTGTTTGCCGGTTCCGACGCCGAACTGCCCGCTGCCTGCCGCGCCGCCGGCCCGGTCGTGGCCGAAGTCATGCGCCAGCTCGGCAATGTGGTCGGCAAGACGCATACGGTCGAATTCGCATTCGGCGGCCTGGGCGTGAATGCTCATTGGGGCACGCCGCTCAACCCCTGGTCCGGCGACAAGCCGCGCGTGCCGGGCGGCTCCAGTTCCGGTGCCGGGGTGTCGCTGGTGCAGGGAACCGCGCTGCTGGCCCTGGGCTCGGATACGGCCGGATCGGTGCGCATTCCCGCGTCCGTCACTGGTCAGGCCGGGCTGAAAACGACGTACGGCCGCTGGTCGAATGAGGGCATCGTGCCGCTGTCGTCGTCACTGGATACGCCGGGCCTGTTGTGCCGCACCGTGGAAGACCTGGTCTACAGCTTCCAGGCGCTGGACCGCGCGCTCAGTGCCGCGCCCACGGCCGTGCCCGAGATCGATGACCTGTCGCGCGTGCGGATCGGCGTTCCGGGCAATTTCTTCTGGAACGATGCCGATCCGTCCGTCGTCGCGGCGCTGGAAGCGACGATTGCCAGCCTGTCGCGCGCCGGTGCGCGCATCGTCGGCCTGACGCTGCCGCACTGCGACGAGGTGTACGAAATCTTCCGCAACGGCGGCCTGGCCGCATCCGAACTCGCGGCCTACATGCAGATGCATTTCCCGGACAAGATTGCGCGTCTCGACCCGGTGGTGCGCGCGCGCGTCGATGGCGCCGCCCAGGTGTCGTCGGTCGAGTACCTGCGCCGCAAGGCCGTGCTCAAGGCGCGCGGCCAGGAAGCGGCTGCCGTGTTTGCTGACGTCGACGTGATCCTGACCCCGACGGTGGCGATCACGCCGCCGCTGCTGGAAGAGATCCAGGACATCGCCGCCTACGGCCGCGCCAATCTGCTCGCGCTGCGCAATACCGCCATCGGCAACCTGTTCGGCTGGTGCGGCGTGACCATGCCGGTGGGGCTGGATGCGGCGCGTATGCCGGTCGGCATGCAACTGCTGGCCGCGCCGATGCAGGAGCCGGGTCTGCTCGGCATCGCCGCCGCGCTGGAAAGACATCTCGGCAACGGGATACAAGTGCTCGGTACGGCACCGCATCTGTAGTGACCGTATTTTTCTAAGCAAAACCAAGGAGACTCACATGTTCAAGCCAAGCTGGAAGACTGTCGCCATCGCATCCGTGTTCGGCCTCGTGACGGCCGGTGCCGCCCAGGCCGCGGATTTCAATTTCACCTTCGCCCACGTGCTGACCGAGAACACACCGAACGCCAAGGCCGCGGTCAAGTTCAAGGAAGAGGTCGAGAAGAATTCCAAGGGCCGCATCCAGATCAACATCCGTCCGGCGGCCCAGCTTGGCGGTGACGTCGAGATCATCGAGCAGACCCAGATGGGCATGGTGCACATCGCCATCCCGCCGACCGGCAACCTGGCCAACTTCGAGCAGAAGTTCTACCTGTTCGACCTGCCGTTCCTGATGCCCGACATGAAGGCCGTCAAGAACGTGCTGGATGGCGAAGTCGGGCGCGAGCTGTTGAAGAGCCTGGACAAGAACAACCTGCACGGCGTGAACTACTGGGGCGCGGGCTTCCGCCAGATGACCAACAACGTGCGTCCGATCACCGGTCCGGACAGCCTGAAGAACATCAAGATGCGCACGCTGCAGGCGCCGGCCATCCTGGCGACCTATCGTACCTATGGCGCCAACCCGACCGCGATGGCCTTCACCGAGGTCTACAACGGTCTGCAACAGGGCGTGGTGGAAGGGCAGGAAAACCCGTACGCCAACAT
>DATBUE010000051.1:0-3953 GCA_036516375.1 Noviherbaspirillum sp.
TAGAGCGGATTCGCCCTGACCAGCTCGCCGATGCCGGACGGCTTGCCCACGGTACTACGTTGCGGCTCCTTGCCATGGCACCCGCCATGTCGCGTCGCCGCGCCTTGTCCCGCGGGCAATCCGCCTCGGCCTCGACTGAGCCAGTCAGGGCGAATCCGCTCTAGCGGAAGCTTTGCGGGCCGAGCGTGAGAGGTGTGCCAGGGACATTGGCGGCGATCAGGCGGCGGGCCACGCCGCATATCTTCGCTTCATAGGCCTGGAACACTTCGACGGCGGCATGCTCGCCGGCGCGGTTAGGCGAAATCGCATCCAGTGCTTCCTTGGTGATCAGGCAGTCGCGCTTGACGAAATCGGTAGTCATCACCGTGAACGCGACACCATTTCCTGTCAGCGCCGGTGCTGCAATTGTGTGAGCCATATGCTCTCCTTTTCTGTATTCGTGCGGCAAACCATTTCACCTGCATCGCACCACCATGCGCCCTTTGCAGCGGAATGGCAAGCGATAAAAGGCAGGACACTGCGCCGGGTATAGAAAGCGCGATAAAGAGGCGGAGCAAGCTCGCAACCCTGCTTCGCAACTGCGCAACCCTTGCTGCAGGACAGGGAAAAAGACTTGCCGTGGTCGCTATGGAGGCAGCGCGCTGAACCAGTGCAGCTCCCATTGCGGTTGTTCACTGACGGGAAGCGAGCGACGCAGGATGTAGAGCGCGCCATCGTCGGCGGCGATCTTGAAATAGCTGTGGTCCTGCCCGAGCCAGCGGTCGAGCACTTCCGAGACAACGAGCAGCCGGCTTCCTATCGAGAATGAAACCGGCTCGCTATCGCCCGTGGTCGTTCTGCGTGTTTCCACATGCACTTGCATGCGGAATTGGACACGCGTGGCGGAGATGGTTTCCGCCGCGTCCGGTCTTGTGGCAAGACCGGCGCTTATGCGGAATCAGCGGCGGCGCTGACGCTGTCCGCCGGTGGGCATCGGCCCGCGCTTTTCCAGGTGACGGAAGGTGATGCGGCCCTTGCCCAGATCGTAGGGCGACAGTTCCAGCGAGACGCGGTCGCCGGCAATGATGCGAATGTGGTTCTTGCGCATCTTGCCCGAGGTATAGGCGACCAGCTCGTGGCCGTTTTCGAGGGCAACGCGATAACGCGAATCGGGGAGGACTTCGGCAACCATGCCGTCCATTTCGAGAAGTTCTTCTTTAGCCATGTTCGTTCCAACAAAAAGGCACCAGCGTGCCAGCACGAGGCGGCAGGCGGATGTGGATCAACGATCATGCACACGCGCCGGAAAGAGCGCTGCGCACAGCGGTTTGATCGCTGCTCGCGTTCAGCGTGCGCTGGGCGGGAGAGCGTGACGGAGTGCCGCGATGAGGCCGACGGCAATCATTGAAAAAGTCAGGCAGTGGGAAGACCGCTTGACGACGGATTAGGTGGCACCGGGGTGGTGACGTGGGTCGGCAGCAAGGGAAGGCTGCCGGCGGAAGGCGCCATTGTAACGCATGGAAGCGCAACGTTTTGCAGGTAGGCAAGCTATCTTGCTTCGCCTTGCCTGTGTGTCCATACTCGCTGGCTTCATGTGATTGGAGTTTTCAATCTCCATTTCGTTCCCTATTGGTTTTCAGTCATGTTCCCCCTTGCTCACTCGCGTACCGCCCCGCTTTCCCGCTTCCTGCGCCGTTTCCTGCCGTTGTTCGGTCTCGGTCTGCTCGGCGTGGCCAGCCTGCCGCTGACTTTCCTGCCCATGGTGGACGCCGCCATGCTCGCCGCTTATGCGCCGGGCATGTCGCTTCCGATGCTGATGGTGCTGCTGCTGGCGGGTCCACTGCTGACTCTGCTTGTCGCAACTGTCATCGGCACCGTGCTTGCGCCCCACGTGGGCTTGCGGGCGCTGACGGCCAGTGCGGCGGCGACCCCGCGTTGGAAGGAACTGCGCGCCTCGGCTGGCTTGAGTGTGAGCCTCGGGCTTGCGCTGGCCGGGATCGTGGTCGCCGTCGACCGTGCGCTGCAACCGCTGCTACCGGCGGCATGGGTCGAGGCAGCGCGCATGAGCGCGCAGATGCAGGACTGGCGCACGCTCGCGGTTGGATTGCTGTACGGCGGCTTGACCGAAGAAATCACGCTGCGTTGGGGCGTGATGTCGCTGCTGGCCTGGCTGGGATGGAAGCTGCTGGGTCGCCGTGACGAAGCCGTGCGGGCGCCGGTAATGTGGGGCGCGATCGTGCTGGCCGCCCTTCTGTTCGGCCTGGGTCACCTGCCTGCGGCCGCCGCAAGCGCGCCGCTCGACACGGTGCTGGTGCTGCGCACCGTGCTCCTGAACGCGCTGGCTGGCGTGGTCTATGGCTGGCTTTTCTGGCGCCGGCATCTGGAGGCGGCGATGCTGGCGCATGCGAGTACGCATGTCGGATTCGCGTTGTTGCGCGGACTGGGGCTCATGTGAATTGACAGAAAAATGGTGCAAGAGGTCGCGATGATTCACTGCGCGAGATCGCGGTACCAAATCTGTTAATCAGAACAGATCGAGCTGCCCATCCGGCTTGCTCGCTGTGACGCGTGCCAGCGTCATTGGCGCACGGAAAGTTGCCACTTCCAATGCCGCGAAGTCGCGCGCCCTGTGCTGCAAGCCCAGCCGCTTGACGGCCTTTTCGAAGCGCTGCCGGATCAGATCCGCCCATACCCCCTCGCCGCGCATGCGTTTGCCGAACTCGGCGTCGTACTCCTTGCCACCGCGCATGTCGCGCAGGCGATTGAGCACGCGTTGCGCACGCTCGGGGAAATGGGTTTGCAGCCATTGCTGGAACAGCGGATTCACTTCCCAAGGCAGGCGCAGCACGATGTAGCCGGCGCTTTGCACGCCGGCCTCGACCGCGGCTTCGAGTACGCGTTCCAGGTCGGGTTCGGTGACGAAGGGAATCACCGGGGCGATGGACACGCCGACCGGGATGCCGGCGTCAGTCAGCGTGCGTATCGTGCGCAGGCGACGCGCCGGCGCAGTGGCACGTGGTTCCAGGGTGCGCGCGATCGCGGGGTCTAGCGTGGTGATCGTGACTGCGGCAGCGGCCAGCCCCTTGGCGGCCATCGGAGCCAGCAAGTCGATGTCGCGCTCGATCAGGGAGGACTTCGTGATCAGGCCGACCGGGTGCTGGCATTCGTGCAGCACTTCCAGCACGCGGCGCGTGAGCTTCAGTTCGCGCTCGCAGGGTTGATAGGCATCGGTATTGACGCCCAGCGCGATCGATTCCGCCACATAGGAGGGCCGCGCCAGTTCTCGCCGCAGCAGCTCAGGCGCGTTCACCTTGGCGAAAATGCGACTTTCGAAATCCAGCCCCGGCGAAAGGCCGAGATAACTGTGCGTGGGCCGGGCGAAGCAGTAGATGCAGCCGTGTTCGCAGCCGCGGTAGGGGTTGAGCGAGACGTTGAAGGGAATGTCGGGCGAGGCGTTGCGCGTGAGGATGCTTTTGGCCTGCTCTTCGGTGACCACGGTTTTCCAGGTGCGCGGCGCCGCTTCCGGGTCTTCGCCCCAGCCGTCGTCGAAGCTTTCGCGCTGTTCGACCTCATAACGCCCCTGCAGGTTGGAAACCGCGCCGCGCCCCTTGTGTGCGGCAGGCGGAGCGGCGGGGTGGACAGGGATGGTCTTGGACATGGCGAAATACTGTATATATGAACAGTTATTCTAGGCGCAGGGCCGATGCCTCGCAAGACGCGCGCGATAATGCGCCGGCCCCGTTGCCTATCCATCCATCTCCTGCTTCCTCCGGTTCCGATTCCGATGTCTTCTTCCCCCTCGCTAGCGCCACGCCGCCTGCTCTGCCACCGCTGCACCCGACCGCAGCGCGCCTGCATTTGCGGGTGGATTCGCCCCATAGCCAACGAGGTGGAGCTGCTGATCCTTCAGCATCCGCAAGAAGTGCGGCAGGCCAAGGGCAGCGTACGCCTGCTGCAGCTGAGCCTGGCGCGCA
>DATBUE010000052.1:0-3944 GCA_036516375.1 Noviherbaspirillum sp.
CATGACATCTCCATCTGATTCTGTTCCTGACTAATCAAATCATGTTGGGTGCGTTCCAACCGCAACGTGTCAATGGAAAGCTAGAGCTTTCCAGACTGGATCTTGTTGGTCCGCGCCCACCTGAGTTTCGTTAATCAAGTCTGACTGACTAGAGGGTGGAAAAAGCATGATTCGTCTTGAATCCGTAGGCGTCTCCTTTCCCGGCAAGGCCGCGCCGGTAGAGGTGCTGCGCGACATCTCGCTGGACTTGCACGATGGCCGCTTCACCGTCGTGATCGGCGAATCGGGATGCGGCAAGACCACCTTGCTGAATCTGGTCGCCGGTTTCGTGGGGCCGAGTTCGGGCCGGATCACGATGGACGGGCGGCCCATTCTCGGGCCTGGCGCGGATCGCGGCGTCGTGTTTCAGGACGATGCCTTGCTGCCCTGGCTGAGCGTGGTCGACAACGTGGCCTTCGGCCTGCGCGTGGCGCGTCATTCCAAAGCCAGACGCAAGGCAATCGCGCGCGAGTACCTGAAGCTCACCGGACTGGAGGCGCATGCGGACTACCCGATCTGGCAAATCTCTGGCGGCATGCGTCAGCGAGTTGGACTGGCCCGAGCGTTGGCGGTGGATCCGCGCTTCCTGCTGTTGGACGAACCCCTGGGTGCGCTCGATGCGCTGACCCGCACCCGCATGCAGGAGCATTTGCTGCAGGTCTGGAAGGCTTCCGGAAAAGGCATCCTGATGATTACCCGTAGCGTGGAAGAAGCGCTGTTTCTCGCAACGGACCTGGTGCTGTTGCGCGCGCGGCCGGGCCGTGTGGACAGCATCCGCAAGCTGGATTTCGGCCAGCGTTTTGTAGATGGCGAACCGGTACGCAGCATCAAGTCCGACCCTGCTTTCGTGGCGTTGCGCGAAGACGTGCTGCAGGAATTGCTGACCACACAGGAGCAGGGCGCATGAGCGAAATCACTCCATTCTTTACTTCCCTTGAGTTGCCGGAGCCGGGATTGCGCACGGCGCAGACGCAGTTCACGCAAGCCAAACCGGAGCGCACGTGCACTGCACGCCGCGCGCGTCTCCCCGAGCGCGTGCTGACTGTGCTGACGGTGGTCGCGATCCTTGCGCTGTGGAGTCTGGTCAGTGCGCTGGCATGGGTGCCGGAACTGTTCCTGCCTTCGCCGCTCGCGGTGCTGCGCAAGTTGCATGAAGTGGCCACCGAAGGCTTTGTCGATGCGAGCTTGCTGGAGCATGCGTTGACCAGCATCGCCCGTGTGGGCGCGGCCTTGCTGCTGGCGCTGGTCACCGCAGTGCCGCTCGGGATTCTGATCGGACTCAGTCGCCGCGTGCGCGCCGTGGTCGATCCTTTGATCGAGTTTTACCGCCCGGTGCCGCCTCTGGCTTATCTGCCGCTGGTGGTGATCTGGTGCGGCATTGGCGAACTCTCCAAGGTGTTGCTGATTTTTCTCGCGGTGTTCGCCCCGATTTCCATCGCCACCGTGCAGGGCGTGCGCCGGGTCGATGAAAGCCGCATTCGCGCCGCGCGTTCGCTTGGAGCGGGGCGCTGGCAACTGGTGCGGCTGGTGATCCTGCCGTCGGCAGCGCCGGAAATCCTGACTGGCGTGCGCATCGGGCTCGGCGTCGGCTGGTCGACGCTGGTTGCTGCGGAACTGATTGCCGCCACGCGCGGGCTGGGTTTCATGATCCAGTCGGCCGCCCAGTTCCTTGTCACCGATGTGGTGCTGATGGGAATTCTCGTGATCGCCACGATCGCCTTCGTTTTTGAGTGGGGCTTGCGCAAGCTGCAGCGTGCCCTTGTACCTTGGGATGGAAAGCTATAAAGATGACAAACACGATTGAAATCCGGCCGTTGAATCCGGCCATCGGTGCAGTGGTCGAAGGTGTCGAACTTGCCGAACCGCTGAGCGCGGAAACGGTAAGCCGTCTCTCGGACGCGCTGTGGCAGCATCAGGTGCTGTTCTTCGAGAACCAGCCGATCACGCCCGCGCAGCAGAAGCGTCTGGCTTCGCACTTCGGCCAGCTACATGTGCACCCGGTTTATCCGAACGTGCCGGAACATCCGGAAATCATTGTCCTGGATACCGATGCGGCCAACCTGCCGGACAACGACAACTGGCATACCGATGTCACCTTCATCCGTACGCCGCCGCTAGGTGCGGTGCTGTCGGCCAAGCTGATTCCTCCCAATGGCGGAGATACTCTCTGGACCAATGGCATCGCGGCCTATGAAGCCTTGTCCGAGCCGATCCGGACCCTGCTGGATTCGCTTAGTGCCGAGCACGATTTCGAGAAATCCTTTCCA
Organism: Noviherbaspirillum sp.; assembly: GCA_036516375.1. GTDB lineage: Bacteria > Pseudomonadota > Gammaproteobacteria > Burkholderiales > Burkholderiaceae_D > Noviherbaspirillum. The sequence continues at coordinate 2,307 of DATBUE010000052.1, forward strand.
CGCGAGCGCTATCTCGCCATGGGCAAGCTGGCGGAATGGGAGAAGGCCAGGCGCGATCATCCGCCGCTCATCCACCCGGTCGTGCGCACGCATCCGGTTACGCAACGCAAAGGCTTGTTCGTCAACGAGGGATTCACTACGCGCATCGTGGGCCTGAAGCCGCGCGAAAGCGACACCTTGCTGCGCTTTCTGATCGACCATGTCGCGCGCCCTGAATTCTTCGTGCGCTGGAAATGGAAGCAGAACGACCTGGCGATCTGGGACAACCGCCTGACGCAGCACTACGCGGTGGCCGATTACCTGCCGCATCGTCGCGTCATGCACCGGGCGACGATCATTGGCGATACGCCGTTCTGATGCAGGAGCATGCAATGAGCACCACCAGTGCGTCCGCCAACCGCAAGGACGAAGGCATCCAGCCGGTCCGGCTTTATCGCGCATTGATTGACCAGATCTGCGCGCAATGCGGGATCAGGAATCCCGAAACGCTGTATGACGCCGCTACCAACCTGCAGGTGAACGAGACCAGCTTCAGCCTTTACTACGGCGGCAACATCGATCCCTTCAGTGCCTTGGTGTATGCGGATTTCGGCGCGCTGCCCAGCGAGCGCCAGAACGCGGTATTGCTGCGGCTGCTGGAAACGAACATGTACATGTTCGGCGTGAACAGTCCTTCCTTTACCTACAACCCCGAGAACCAGCATGTGCTGTTGATGTTTCGCGTGCCGCTGGTGAATGCGAGTGCCGACGGCGTGCTGGAAATACTGGAGGGCATTGCGGAGCTGGCCGCGGGATGGCGCAAGGACTATTACTTGCTCGACGAGGGGCAGGGAAGCAGCACGGTGCGCGATGCTTCGAAGGGGACGGTGCACCGCGTGAATGCGCGCATTGCGCAAATGGTGGGGCGCGGCGAGAAGAATGACGGAGCGAAGAGGTAGCCTGTGGCAGATTCGATCAGCCTGCGAAGCAGTCATTCGCTCTTCATCCCGCACCCTCTTTCTCCGGATGCGGCGCAATCCTCCGACAGAAAGCCGGTGCAGTCGCGCCATTCGGTTGCGGCAGCAAAGACACCTGCGGTGTCGCCGGCCTTGCACCGGAAGGTGCAAGGTGCTCACGATGTAAAAGCCACTGCAAGCCTGATGGACGCAGCGCGGGGCTACACGCCACTCGAATTGCAGCGGCGCGTCGTGGGCCTGGCGACGGAACTGGCCGGTCTGCGCGCGGACTTGAGCAGCCTGGCTTCACCCCCGGCCGATGCGCCGACGACATCCACCGGCATCAAGCGGCAGGTCGAGCTCAACAAGCGACGCACGGCGCTGGTCAACGCCATCAACCTGAAGACCTTTTTCCTTGAGGGCACGGCTGCGGCCCGGGAGATCGCTTTGGGGGTAAGCCCCGATTCCTTGATCTACAAGCACATCGCTTCCGTCATCGCTGGTGCCGTCGACGAGTTGCGCGGCGAGGAGGGCGAAAGCGTAGAGAACGCGAGGAACGGCTACGCGCGGCTGTTCGAGGATCATCCATCCTTTCGCGAGAACGGCGTGCTTGGGCAGTTCGAACTTGCCGCATCCACGCATGACGAACTCTCCGCGACCATCAAGCGCCTGCAACAGAGCAACAGCGCTGAACATCAAGCCG
>DATBUE010000053.1:0-6943 GCA_036516375.1 Noviherbaspirillum sp.
GCCTTCCCGCGTGCCACTGCCACTTAGCAACTCGTGCGCAGAAGTTTCGCTATTTTCCTATGCAGAAGCGGCTGAAGATCACCCCGAGCAAATCATCGGCGCCGAATTCCCCGGTGATCGAATTCAGCCGTTCCTGCGTCAGGCGTAATTCCTCGGCCATCAAATCCAGCGATTGACTGTTTTGCGCCGCATGTTCGGCGGCCAACTCCAGGTGATCACGCGCCGCCTTCAGTGCGATCAGGTGTCGCTCGCGCGCCAGGAAGCGCGATTCGCCGGTTTGCTGCCAACCGGCCGCACGCAGCAATTCCTCGCGCAGCAGGTCGATGCCAATGCGCTCCGCCGCGGACAGGTAGATGTGGGTCGCTTCGGGCGCGCGCTCGAGCAGCGGCTTGTGGCCCGACAGGTCGATCTTGTTCCAGACGCGCAGCACCGGCACGCCCGGCGGAAAACCGCTGACGATTTCTTCATCGGCCAGCGTCGGGCCGCGGCTGGCGTCGAGCAGGTGCACGATCACGTCGGCCTTGCGTACTTCGCCCCAGGTGCGTTCGATGCCGATGCGCTCCACCTCGTCACCGCCTTCGGCGAGCTCACGGATGCCGGCGGTATCGATGATGTTCAGCGGCACACCCTGCATCTGGATGGTTTCGGTCACCTTGTCGCGCGTGGTGCCCGCGATCGGCGTGACGATGGCCACATCCGCGCCGGCCAGCGCATTGAGCAGCGAGGATTTGCCCACATTCGGCTGACCGGCCAGCACCACGTTCAGTCCTTCGCGCAGCATGGCGCCCTGTGCCGCTTCGGCAAACACCTGTTCCAGCTCGGTGCGGATCTTCGCCAGTTGTCCGCGCGCGTCCGACTTTTCCAGGAAGTCGATTTCCTCTTCCGGGAAATCGAGGGTGGCTTCCACCAGCATGCGCAGGTGGATCACCTTGTCGACCAAGGTGTGAATCGTTCTGGAAAACTCGCCGGACAAGGATTGCGACGCCGATTTGGCGGCCGCTTCGGTCGAGGCTTCGATCAGGTCGGCCACCGCTTCGGCCTGGGCCAGATCGAGCTTGTCGTTCAGGAAGGCGCGCTGGGTGAATTCGCCGGGCTCGGCCACGCGAAGGGCAATGTCCTTACCGGCTTCGAGGCAGCGTGCCAGCAGCATCTGCATGACGACCGGCCCGCCGTGGCCCTGAAGCTCGAGCACGTCTTCGCCGGTGTAGGAATGCGGGGCCTTGAAGTACAGCGCGATGCCCTGGTCGATCACTGAACCGTCCGCGTTTCGGAACGGCAGATAGGTTGCGTGACGCGGCTGCAGTGCGTCAGTGCCGCAGACGGCACGCATTACGCAGCCGATATCGGCGCCGGAGATGCGCACGACGCCGATGCCGCCGCGACCGGGCGCGGTGGCGATGGCAGCAATGGGAGTGGTGTTTTCGAGCATGCCGCGATTGTAACGGCGGCCCCGGTTGTGTTGTGCGCTGATGCGGCATGCATCACTTGAAAAGGAATGGAATCCGTTCGCCGATGGAACCGTTTGCATGAACGTGTCACCCATATTCGACCCCATCTTTTTCGTCCAGGCGCAGGTTATGGCTTTCGGTGTTCATGACAATTCAACATCTTCATCGCGGAGAACCCGATGAAATTCTGGACAAACGTCGCCCATAACCTGTTCTCGCCGCTTCCCAAAACCGAAAGCGCCGCACAGCCGCAGCAGGCGCCTTCGGGCGGCGAGCTGCCGCGCCGCTACACCGAGCCGGTGCGCGATAGCAAGCGGCGCCAGATGAGCAGCATGGCGAAGAAGCTGCTTTCGAAATTCAGCAGCAGCAAGGGCGGTTATCAGCGTTCGTCCTCGGCGTCCCAGTCCTACGCGTACCAACCGATGCGGCAGACGAATCCGGTCCTGGGTCCGCCGCGGCGAACGGACAGCGGCTACTCCGGCCTGGAGCATTTGCCGCCGTTAGCCAAACCCTGGCCGCAGCCGGAGCAACAACCGCCGTCGCTGCGTCCGGCGCAGTACCAATTCCAGGCCACCTTGGCCGGGCCGCATACGTTTCCAGCCGCACCTGCCTTCCCGCCGGACAGCGGCTACGGCAGCCAGGCGTCCAGTCAAGCCAGACCTCAGACGGGGCGGCAAGCCCAGTCCGGGTCAGCGCATTCGAGCTTGCATTTCCAGCCCCCGGCTGCCGCTGCGCCGAATGTGCAGCGCCAGACCGCCTCGTTCCGGCCCGAGCAGGAAATACGGAATGTAGAAAATAGGGTCGCGCAGACGCTGGAGCGTGATCTGGGCGCGGCCAGACAAAGCGGTCTGATGCCCGTGCAGGCATTTCTGGCTGCGCGAGACCACTGCGAAACCGCGGCCCTGAACGACCTCACGGCTCGTTTCAATGAAGGCATGCGGCAGTTGGAGCATTTCCTGCCGCAGCAGAAAGCCGAGCGACAGCAGAAACTGCAAGCGGACTATGAGAAAGCCTATGCAAGGGTATTGCAGACGATAGACCAAGGCTGCCGCAACCACGGCTTCACGCTCGGCAATGCGAACGGCAACGTGAAGTGGGAAACCCCCCTGCTGCCCAAGCACGGCCTGGACTTGTCCAACCTGACGCTGGCCAAGGCCGACATCAGCGCCGGTACTTTCGGCAGCGTTTCCATCTTCAAGACCGACGACCAGGCGCAAGTGATCGGCAAGATTTCCAAGAACAACATGCGCGACCGCGAGGGCAAGGTCATTGACGATCTCGGCATGGAACTGGAGGCCTACCGCCGCGTGTACCAGGAAGTGGGGCCGCATCCCAACCTGGTCAACGTCTACGGCATCGCCAGCGTGCAGAAAAATGGCAAGACCGAGCGCGCGATGCTGATGGACTACATTCCCGGATTTGACGGCAACGAAGCCTTCCAGGCGCTGCGCGATTGCTGGAAAAGCGGAAAGATATCGAGCTCCCAATACTGGGGGGCCATGCAATTGATAGCGCGGCGTCTGCTCGATGTATCCAGTCACATCAACGAAGCCGGGATCGCGCATCGGGACAACAAGCCGGCCAACTTGCGCATCAACGAAGAAACCGGTGAACCGATCCTGATCGATCTGGGCCTGTGGGCAAGGCACGGCAAGCGTGGAGATGCGGGCACGCCGGGTTACATGGCGCCCGAGCTGTCCCAGCAAGCCGGCGTCGACCGAAACGCGGATACGTTTTCGATCGGCGCCACGATGGTCGATGCCATTGAGGGTGGTCATTTCCGCGTCGTCATGAACCAGGACGGCAAGACGACTACCGAATTGAGACCTGACGCAGGCCTGGTGCGCGCACTGGAACCGGCACCCCAGGCACCTCTGGTGCGCCAACTGTTCGATGTACAGAACGCCGATGGCAGCTGGACCCGGAAGGGCGGCGCTGCCATGAAGGATAACGACCTGATTCGCTTCTTCGAAGCGACGATGACCCTGGAGCGGGAAAAGCGCTTCGACATGGCCAAGGCAAAGAAAGACCTTGCCATCCTCGATACGCACGAGATGAGCCCCGAAGCTGCGCTGGAGGTCATCAAGAACGCGCAAGTGCCGGCCTTCCTGAGCGACAGCCTGCTCGACGACGACGCAGCGAAAGAAGTCCTCAAGAACGTGCTGAAGATGGCTAAGGAAGAAAACGCCAAGCCGAAGAATCAGCGGTGGAAGGTCACCCAGAAGCAGGAGAAGATTTCGAGCGAGCGTGAAGACGAAACCGATACTCTTCTGAAAAACCTGCTGCGGAAACCCGATCTCGCTACCTACGGCACCCTGCATAACTACAGCAAGACCGACAAGGGTTTGAAGGCTTATCTGGATGGAGGTCTGATCGAGGAGGTGCGTTCGTCCCTGGAACGTGAAGCCGATTCCTTCGCCACTGGCTTGCTGGCCGAGACAGACTGGTTCGACGCCATCGATAGCGCCGCGCGCTCGATCAAGGGCCTTGCGCTGCCCTCCAACGCAACCGGGGAGGCGGATGAGAAGAAAGAACACGACAAGCAACTGAGCAGGGAGGCCGGTCGCGTAAGGATAGAAATCGGCTCTTTGGTCTCTCCTGCACAACTGCGCCAATACGCGGATGACGCGGAAGTCTTCCTGCGCAATGTCGATGGATTGCCGGGCGGCGTGCACAATCCTCGCATCGCGAAGAAGATCGAGCAGGTGCGCCAGCGCGCGACGGCAGCGCGCGAGGTCGTGAAACTGCTGGACGCGGCCACGCCCGAACCGGCGCTGGACATGGGCGGCCTGCGCCGACGGCTCGAGACTTCGAGCGAGCTGAACAAGGCCTTCGAAAAGGTGAACAAACAGCCGGTGCAAACCACCGAACTGCTGCACCGGATGCAGACAACGCCCGATCTCGCCACCTATGCCACGCTACAGGCGCTGGCAGGGCGGGATTCGAGACTCAAGGCCGAGCTGGACCAGGCGCTCACACCTGCGGCCATCTCGACCATGCATCGCGACACGCATAACTTCATCGCCGGCCTGCTCTCGGCCGCGCCCTGGTTCGATGCGGTCGACAGCGCCACGAAAAACTTGCCTCCGTCGGCCTTGCGTGCAGGCGGTGCCAACAATCCGGAGGTCAGTCGGATGCGTGCCGAGATCGCCAACATGACGACGGTGGACGAGGTGCGCGGTTACAAGCAACAGATCGCGGCACTGCTGCGCAATTACGATGCCTTGCCCGGTCCCAGATCGCCGGCTCTGGAAGCTGGCATTGCCCAGTTGAACTACCGTGTCGCCGTGCTGACGGATGTGGTGGAATTGATGCGCATCCGCTAGAGCGGATTCGCCCTGACTGGCTCAGCCGAGGCCGAGGCGGATTGGTCGCGGGACAAGACGCGGCGACGCGACATGGCGGGTGCCATGGCAAGGAGCCGCAACGCAGTACCGTGGGCAATCCGTCCGGCATCGGCGAGCTGGTCAGGACGAATCCGCTCTAGGCATCCAATCCGCAACGCCCACGCTACGGGACACCCAGCGTCGAGTTGCCATCCTGGCCCGTTCGTGCTTGCCACTGCGCGAACGACAGCATCTCGCCCTGGTAGTTGGCGAACGCGGAAGAGCTGCTGATGTAGCGGTTATCCGCGTAGCTGGCGAAGCGCTTGACCGCACTGCTGCCGAGTTCGCTGCTCAGGCGGTACATCTCCTGCTTGCCGGTGCTGGTAAAGGTATTGCCGCTTACCTGGTTGTTCCTCACCACCGTTTGCGAGCCGAATTCGACGAACTGGATGTGCGCCTGCGTGTTGCCCGAGAAGTGGTTGCCGGTGATGCGGTTGTCGTGCCCGTTCAGGATTTCCAGGCCATTGCCGCTGGCGCTGATCGTGTTGCCCGCCACCGTGACGCCATTGGCGCGGTCGCCGAGGTAGATGCCCCAGGCCAGGCGTTGATCGGGGCCGACATTCTTGACGGTGTTGTTCTCGATGCGCGCATTCAGCGGCTGCTGGTCCGGCGCGTCGATGTAGATGCCGCCGCAGTCGGTCAGCGCCAGGCAGGCGCCATCGACCGTGTTGTTCGCAATCAGGCTGTTGCGGAAGGCGCGAATGCCGATGTAGCCGGCGTTGCGCACGCTGTTGTTCAAGACCTGTGAACCCTCGCTTGCCACCATGTGGATGGCCGCGCGCGCATGGGTCGGCATGCCGATGTTGCCGGCGCCGTCCACCTGCACATTGCGAATCACCTCGCCGCCACCGCCCCAGTGCACCGAGATCGCCGGATGCCGCACGTTGCGGATGATCGCGCCGTCGACCTGCAGCCGCGCACCGCCGGAATTCAGGATGCCGTTGGCCGACATGTTCGCGATGTTCACGTTCTGCACGCGCAGGTCGGTGGCGCCCAGCGCATTGATGCCGTTGGCCGCACCGTACACGTTCACGCCCTCCAGCGTCACGCGCCGGGAGTCGCGCGCGTCGATGGCGTCGCGTTCGGGCGCCACCCATACCCTGCCCTGCGGCGATTGCCCGTCCGGCGTCCACACATACACGCGACCCTCGCTGACGGCCCACTCGCCCGGCGCATCCAGCATCCACAGCTTGCCCTCGACGTAGAAATCGACTGCGCCGGAAAGCGCATAGCCATCGAAATTGATCTTGTCGAAGGAAGCCAGCGTCATCGTGCCGGCGCTGTAGCCCGTGATGCGGCGTGCTTCCACCGCCCAGTCGTAGGGCCGGAACACCAGCGTCGCACCCACGAGGTCGCCGTTCGGCATCGCGTGGCTCAGCGTCGTCGCGCTGGAGCCGGACGCCTTGGCCCAGGTTTGGGGACGGTTGGGCCAGTGCGCACGTTCCAGCGGCTGGCCGTCCAGTACAAGCTGCCCCACGTCGAAGGCCACAGGCGCCGAGTACACATTGCCCTCATGCCTGCTCCAGCCGGACAAGGCTTGGCCCGGGCTCAAGACCGCATTGCCGCAGCTGCCTGCGGTTTTGACCGTTACATCCGACTTGCCCTTCAAGTCCAGCGTGCCGACATAGCTGCGGCCGCATTCGAGCAGCACGGTGCTGCCGTTCGCGATTGCGCCCGGCACTGGCAAGGCGGGCTGCGTGGTGTTCGGTTGGGGGATAGTCGGTTGCGTGGTGTTCGGTTGCGTGGTGTCCGGCTGCACGGGCGCCGTTGGCGTGGAAACGGAAGGCAGCAAACCGGGCGTTGCATCGGCCGGCGCCGAGCCGGCGGAACCGCCGCCACCGCCGCAGGCGGCGAGCGTGGCGAGGGCGGCAAGGATGGAGGCGGCGAGCGCGGGACGGGTGAAGGGAAGTGCAATCGTGTTCATGCTTGCGTGGCGCAGGTGCGGCGCGGGGATGTGACAAGGACCACGATTGGACCATCCGATATTCCAATAAGGAAATGAAGACCTGCCAACTTCCGGTCATGAAATTGTTACCACCAGTGAACGATGTAAGCGCGCCAGCGCTGCAAAACGGGCGGGAACGGCGAATAATCGCGCCCCATCCACCC
>DATBUE010000054.1:0-6826 GCA_036516375.1 Noviherbaspirillum sp.
CGCCGGCGGCATGATCGACATCGAGTTCATTGTGCAATACCTGGTGCTCAGACATGCCTGCCGCCATCCGCAACTGACTGCCGACATCGGCAACATCGCCTTGCTCAGGCTGTGCGGCGAACTCGGCCTGATCGACGCCGAACTGTCCTTGCGCGCGGCCGATGCCTACCGGCGCTTCCGTAAGCTGCAGCACCAGATACGGCTGCATGGCGCAGACCGCGCGCGCGTACCCGAGCACAAGGTGGCAGCCGATGCGCAGGACGTGCGTCGCCTGTGGGAGCAGGTGTTCAACTGAAATTCGGCAGCCCAAACAAAAACGCCCCGACAAGCGGGACGTTTTTTTATGCGGGAACGACGACTTACTTCGCGTTCATCAAGGCAACAGTGGTGTCGAGCATGCGGTTCGAGAAACCCCACTCGTTGTCGTACCAGGACGACACCTTGACCAAACGGCCGGAAACCTTGGTCAGCGTCGCGTCGAAGTTCGACGATGCCGGGTTGTGGTTGAAGTCGACCGAAACCAGCGGCTCGGTGTTATAGGTCAGGATGCCCTTCAAGGCGCCTTCGGAAGCTTCCTTCATGATGACGTTGACTTCATCCACCGTCGTGTCGCGCTTGGCGATGAAAGACAGGTCGACGATCGAAACGTTGATGGTCGGAACGCGGATCGCGAAGCCGTCCAGCTTGCCGTTCAGTTCCGGCAGCACCAGGCCGACAGCGGCAGCAGCGCCGGTCTTGGTCGGGATCATCGACTGGGTGGCCGAACGGGCACGACGCAGGTCTTCGTGCATCACGTCGGTCAGCACCTGGTCGTTGGTGTAGGCGTGCACGGTAGTCATCAGGCCGTTTTCGAGACCGATCTTGTCGTGCAACGGCTTGACCAGCGGGGCCAGGCAGTTGGTGGTGCAGGAAGCGTTCGAGATCACGGTGTCGGATGCCTTCAGCACATCCTGGTTGACGCCGAACACGATGGTCGCGTCCACATCCTTGCCACCCGGAGCCGAGATGATCACCTTCTTGGCGCCGCCCTTCAGGTGCGCCGAAGCTTTTTCCTTGCTGGTGAAGAAGCCGGTGCACTCGAGCACGACGTCGACATTCAGCTCGCCCCAGGGAATCTGGGCCGGATCGCGCTGGGCGAACACCTTGATCTTGTCGCCGTTGACGATCATGTACTCACCGTCGACTTCGACCGTGCCCGGGAACTTGCCGTGGGCGGTGTCGTAGCGGGTCAGGTGGGCGTTCGACTGGGCATTGCCGAGGTCGTTGATCGCCACGATCTGGATGTCATTCTTCTTGCCGCCTTCGTAGTGAGCACGAAGGATGTTGCGGCCGATGCGGCCGTAGCCGTTGATTGCAACGCGGATGGTCATAGTCATCTCCTGAACGAAAAATCTGTGAACTCCTTCCCTTTCGGGAAAGGAGTTATGAACCCAATACGCCCTTAACCTTGGCCACGACATTCTCGGTCGTGAACCCGAAATGCTTGAACAGCACGCCTGCCGGCGCCGATTCGCCGAAGGTGTCGATACCGACCACGTCGCCTTCGAGGCCGACGTACTTGTGCCAGAAGGCGGTCACGCCGGCTTCGATGGCCACGCGCGGCACACCCTTGGTCAGCACGCTGGCCTTGTAGGCCGCATCCTGGCGGTCGAACACGTCGGTGCTCGGCATCGATACCACGCGCACTGCAATGCCTTCGGCGGCCAGCGCATCGGCCGCCTTCATCGCCAGCTCGACTTCGGAGCCGGTCGCGATCAGGATCGCCTTGGCATCGGCTGCATCGCGCAGCACGTAGCCGCCGCGGAACACATTCGCGATCTGCTCGCCGCTGCGTTCCATGAACGGCAGGTTCTGACGCGAGAAGATCAGCGAGCTCGGGCCGTCTGCGCGCTTGACGGCTGCCGCCCATGCCACACCTGATTCCAAGGTATCGCATGGACGCCAGTTGTCCAGGTTCGGGATCAGGCGCAGGCTCGACACATGCTCGACCGATTGGTGGGTCGGGCCGTCTTCACCGAGACCGATCGAATCGTGCGTGAACACGAAAATCGTGCGCGTCTTCATTAGCGCAGCCATGCGGATCGCGTTGCGGCTGTAATCCGAGAAGGTCAGGAAGGTCGCGCCGAACGGCAGGAAGCCGCCGTGCAGGGCGATGCCGTTCATGATCGCGACCATGCCGAATTCGCGCACACCGTAGTTGATGTGATTGCCCGGCTGGCGCAGGCGCACCGCGATCGATTCCTTCCAGTTGGTCAGGTTGGAACCGGTCAGGTCGGCCGAACCGCCGAGGAATTCCGGCAGTACCGGCGCCAGAGCCTGGATCGCGTTCTGGCTGGCCTTGCGCGTGGCGATCGTTTCCTTCTTCTCGCAGCAGGCGGCGAGGTAGGCATCGATGGCCGCGTCCAGCTTGCCAGGCAGCTCACCTTTCATCCGACGCGCAAGCTCGCCCGCCTCTTGCGGGAAACGCTCGCCATATGCCTTGAACAATGCGCTCCACTCCTCTTCCGCTGCCGCACCGGCTGCCTTCGCATCCCACGCGGCGTACACATCCGCCGGCACTTCGAACGGCGCATGCGACCAGCCGATGGCTTCGCGGGTCGCGGCGATTTCCTTGTCGCCCAATGCTGCGCCATGCACCTTGTCGCTGCCCTGCATATTAGGCGCGCCTTTGCCGATCACGGTCTTGCAGCAAATCAACGTCGGCTTGTCCGACTTCTTCGCTGCCGCAATCGCGGCGTCGACGGCTGCCACGTCATGACCGTCGACATCGCGAATCACGTTCCAGTTGTAGGCTTCGAAGCGCTTCGGCGTGTCATCGGTGAACCAGCCTTCGACCTTGCCGTCGATGGAAATGCCGTTGTCGTCGTACAGGGCGATCAGCTTGTTCAGGCCCAGCGTGCCGGCCAGCGAACAGGCTTCGTGCGAAATACCTTCCATCAGACAGCCATCGCCCAGGAAGACATAAGTGAAGTGATCGACAACCGGAAAGCCGTCGCGGTTGAATTCGTAGGCCAGCAGCGTCTCGGCCAGTGCCATGCCGACCGCGTTGGTAATGCCCTGCCCGAGCGGGCCGGTGGTGGTTTCGATGCCGGGGGTGATATGGACTTCCGGATGGCCGGGCGTCTTCGAGTGCAATTGCCGGAAATTCCGGATCTCGTCCATCGACAGGTCGTAGCCCGAGAGATGCAGCAGCGCGTAGTGCAGCATCGAGCCGTGGCCGTTGGAGACCACGAAGCGATCGCGGTTCATCCACTGCGGGTTGGACGGATTGTGGCGGTAGTGCTTCGACCAGAGCGCAACGGCAATTTCGGCCATGCCCATCGGCATGCCGGGGTGGCCGGAGTTGGCCTTTTGTACTGCGTCCATCGCCAAGGCGCGGATCGCGTTGGCCATCGTGCTGGTCGGAAGAGAGGAAGTCATATCAGGGAAACAAAAAACGGCAAAGGAGCGGCAGGAATCGGAGGAAATGGGGCGAAATGCAACGGTCCGGCAGGATGAAAAAGCGGTTCTGGGGCGGCGCTGCAAAGCCCGGCATTTTACCAGACCCGGCCCATCCAACCCTTTCGTTTAGAATCGGGCAAGCCTTTCCCGCTGCAGGTTCAATGCCTGTCCGACATCCCTTTCGCCCACCTGATGCCGCGCTTCTTCTGCCCGCTTCCGCTTGCCATCGGCGCTGACCTTCAATTGCCTGATGCCGTCGCCCACCACCTGCACGTCTTGCGCCTCGAACCGGGCGCGCAGATCGTCCTGTTCAACGGCGAAGGCGGGGAATACGTGGCCAGCCTCACCAGCATCGACCGGAAGCGTGCGCGCGCCGAGATCAAGACCTTCTCCCCGCGTGAAGCGGAATTGCCCTATGCCCTGACGCTGGCCCAGGCGCTGCCCGAGGGCAGCAAGATGGATTGGATCATTGAAAAGGCGGTCGAACTGGGCGCCTCGGCGATCGTGCCGCTGGCCGCGCGGCGTTGCGTGGTGCGCCTGTCGGCCGAGCGCGCAGAGAAAAAAATGGAACACTGGCAAGGCGTAATCGCGGCTGCGGCCGAACAATGCGGGCGCAACCGCCTGCCCCATCTGGCAGCGCCGCTCGCCCTCGACGATTGGCTGGCCCAGCAGAATTTGCATTGCCGCATCCTGTTTTCGCCGCGCGCGGGACAAACGCTGTCAGAGTGGGCACGGCACCACCCGCCGCAAGCGCTGTCGCTGTTGATCGGACCGGAAGGCGGACTGTCGGAACAGGAGGAGGAAGCGGCCTTGCAGCGCGGGGCGATCGCCCTTTCGCTCGGCGAACGCGTGCTACGCACTGAAACCGCCGGCTTGGCTGCCATCGCGGCCTTGAACGCGATCTGGGGCGAGATGTGAACTGGTTGCGCCGTCTGCTGCAACGCGAAGGGCCTCAGATTCCGCCCCCATTGTGGGAAGACTGCGTGCAGGCCCTGCCCTTTCTGCATGACCTTGCGCCAGAAGAGCTGGCGCGACTGAAAATCCTGTGCGAGCGCCTGCTCGACCGGAAAGCGTTTTCCGGCGCCGCCGGCTTCGAACTGAGCGACGAAGTGGCGGTGATGATCGCCATCCAGGCCTGCTTGCCGGTGCTGAACCTGAGCCTGGATCTGTACAAAGACATGGCCGGCATCATCGTCTACCCGGCCGCCTTCCTGATTCCGCACAAGGAAATGGATGAAGCCGGCGTCATGCACGAATGGCTGGAGCCGGCATCCGGAGAAGCCATCGACGCCGGCGGCGCCGTCGTCCTTTCCTGGGAAGACGCGCAGGATGCGCACACGCCCGGCTACAACGTGGTGATTCACGAATTCGCGCACAAGATCGACATGGCTGATGGCGGGGCCAACGGCTGCCCGCCTTTCGTGCCGGAATTTCACGCCGGCCTCGATGGCCGCCGCTGGAAACAGGTGTTCGTCTCGGCCTATGAAGACTTTGCCCGCCGCCTCGACATCCTGGAACGGCAACTGCCCGCCGATTTCGATGACACCGCGCCCGAGCATGCCGCGCTATGGGATGCGCTTGCCGCCGACTTGCCGCTCGATCCCTACGGTGGCACCCACCCGGCCGAGTTCTTCGCCGTTGCCTCCGAGGCATTCTTTGTCGACCCGGCCCCGCTCTGCCACGCCTACCCCGAGGTCTACGCACTATTGCAGGCTTATTACCGGCAAGATCCGCTGCAACGCAAGTGAGGCCGTACGGCCAGTCGTTTCAGTCCGGAAAAGCAATGCAATGCATTTATAATCAACGGTTTTTCACGGTTTCCCGGCCCCTGGATGAAGGTATTCCGCGGACTTCCCAATGCTGCATCGCGTGCGCCCTGCGCGCTGACGATCGGCAACTTCGACGGCGTCCACCGCGGCCACCAGGAGTTGCTTGCGCACGTGCGCGAAGCGGCACAACGCTTGGGGATCGAAGCCGCGGTGATGACTTTCGAGCCGCATCCGCGCGAATTCTTCGCGCTGAAGGCAGGCGATCTCTCCAAGGCGCCGGCGCGCATCGCCAACCTGCGCGACAAGCTCCAGGCGCTCGACCAGGCCGGCATCGACCGCGTCATCGTCGAACATTTCAATGCGCATTTCGCGGCAATTTCGCCCGACGAATTTGTGGAAAACGTGCTGGTGCAGGGCCTGCACGTGAAGTGGCTGATGGTGGGCGAGGATTTCTGCTATGGCGCGCGGCGCGCCGGCACCCTTGCCACGCTGCAGGAAGCAGGTCGGCGCCACGGTTTTGAAGTGGTCGCCCTGCCCGCAGTGACAAACAATGGCGAACGCATTTCCTCGTCCGCCGTGCGCGCCGCGCTCGCGTCCGCGGATTTCGCCTTGGCGGAACAACTGCTCGGCCACCCGTATGCGATTTCGGGACACGTCATCCATGGCCGCAAGCTCGGCAGGACCTTGGGCTTTCCAACCCTGAATCTGGCCATCCGACACAAGCGCCCCGCGCTTTCCGGCATCTTCGTGGTGCAAGTCCATGGCTTGAGCGAGCGCGCATTGCCTGGCGTGGCCAGCCTCGGCGTGCGACCGACGGTCGAAGATGCCGGCCGGGTTCTGCTGGAAACCCACTTGTTCGACTACGACGCGCCCTGCTACGGCAAGCTGATACGGGTGGAATTCCTGCACAAGCTGCGCGACGAGGAAAAATACATCGACCTCCCTACCCTGACTGCAGCCATCGAACGCGATGCGGAGCAGGCGCGGGCCTTCTTCCGCAACCAGGCCCAGCGCGGCGCCACCGACCGAATTTGAAGATCGAACTCCATCCTCACGTTCGATCCACAGAATCCGAAAGACTGAAAATCCATGTCCGAGCAAAAAAAATCCCCGGCCAAATACCCGGTCAACCTCACCGAAACCCCGTTCCCGATGCGCGGCGACCTCGCCAAGCGTGAGCCGAAGTGGGTGCAGGAATGGCAGCAGAAACAGATCTACAAGCGCATCCGCAAGGCTTCCGCCGGCCGCCCGAAATGGATCCTGCATGACGGTCCGCCGTATGCGAACGGCGATATCCACATCGGCCACGCGGTCAACAAGATCCTGAAGGACGTGGTGGTCAAGAGCAAGCAGCTCGCCGGCTTCGACGCGCCGTACGTGCCGGGCTGGGATTGCCACGGCATGCCCATCGAGGTGCAGATCGAGAAGACGCACGGCAAGCACATCCCGGTCGAGGAGACGCAGCGGCTCGCGCGCGCGTACGCGAACGAACAGATCGTGCGGCAGCTCGCCGGATTCGAGCGGCTCGGCGTGCTGGGCGACTGGCACCACCCGTACCGCACGATGGACTACAAGAACGAGGCCGACGAGATCCGCACGCTCGGCCGCATCCTCGA
>DATBUE010000055.1:0-3550 GCA_036516375.1 Noviherbaspirillum sp.
GTGAAGGCGCGTTCCGTGGCTGCGCGACGGGTGACTTCGTATTCCATCGGCTCGAGCTGGGCGCGCCATTCGGCATCGCTCTTGGTGACTTTCGCACCGTGCTTGATGTCTTTCTCGCTCATGATGAACAACTGACCTCCAGGTGGCTGGCCCAGTCCGGCGGCAGTTGCGCGTACTGCTCGTGCTCGGGCTGTTCGTCGAATGGACGTTCGAGCACGGCCAGCAAACGCGCGACTTCCGAGAAATCCCGGTCTTGGGCCTTGTCGATGGCGACCTGCGCAAGGTAATTGCGCAGTACGTATTTGGGATTGACGCGGTTCATCGCTTCGCTGCGCATAGCGTCGTCGCTGGCTTCGCGCTGCAGGCGTTCGCGGTAACGCGCGGCCCAGGCGTCGAACGCGGCACGGTCGATGAACAGGTCACGCGTGGCCTGGTCGCCTTGCGCGTCGCTGGCATGCAGTTTCGCCAGGTTGCGGAAGAACAGCGTGAAATCGACATGATGGGCTTGCATCAGCGCGAGCATGGCGTCGATCAGCGCCGCGTCGTCGTCGAGGGTTTCGCGCAGGCCGAGCTTGGCGCGCCAAAGGGCAGCGAGCTTGTCCTCGTAGGCGGGCTTGTAGATTTCCAGCGCCGCCTGCGTTTCCTCGACCCCGCCGATCAGCGGCAGCAAGGCTTGTCCGAGTGCAAAACAGTTCCATTGGCCGATGGCCGGTTGCATCTGGTAGGCGTAGCGGCCCTGCCGGTCGCTGTGGTTGCAGATGTGGCGCGCATCAAAGGCTTCCATGAAGCCGAAGGGGCCGTAGTCGATGGTCAGGCCGAGGATGGACATGTTGTCCGTGTTCATCACGCCGTGCATGAAGCCGACCGCCTGCCACTGCGCAATCAACTCGGCCGTGCGGCGCGTGACCTCGCTCAGCAAGGCTTGGTACGGATTAGGGGCTTCACGCAGCGCGGGGTAGAAATTCTCGATCACATAGTCGGCCAGCAGCTTCAGCTCATCCTTGCGGTCGCTGTAGAACCAGTGTTCAAAAGAGCCGAAGCGCACGAAGGAGGGCGCCATGCGCGTGGCGACGGCAGCCGTTTCCACTGTTTCTCGCAGCACAGGCAGCCCGGAGCCAACCACGCACAGCGCGCGCGAAGTCGGAATGCCGAGTGCGTGCATGGCTTCGGAGCAGAGAAATTCGCGGATCGAAGAACGCAACACGGCGCGACCGTCACCCATGCGCGAATAGGGTGTCAGACCGGCACCCTTGAGTTGCAGTTCCTGACGCGAGCCATCCGCGCCGGGCACGTCGCCCAGCAGGATTGCGCGGCCGTCGCCGAGTTGCCCGGCCCAGACGCCGAACTGGTGACCGGAATAGACGGCAGCTAGCGGTTGCGAACCGGGCAGCAGTCGGTTGCCGGCAAAGATCTCCACGAACTCGGAGCGCGCGAGCTCGCCGGGATCGAGTCCGATCAGCCGCGCGGCAGCGGCACTGGCCCCCACGAGGTAAGGGGCGGGTATCGGAGTCGGTTGCAGGCGGGTATGAAAGGCAGGCGGAAGCCGGGCGAAGCCGTTCTCCAGCGCCAGGTTTTCCAGGGTGCAAAGCGAAGCGGGTGGGGGCGTAAGCGTCATCATGGTCCTTGGCCGCGGCGGCCCGGGCAAGACGGGCACAAGCGGCGACTCTGGATGGAAAGCCTGCAGGGGGCTTGGTTCCCGTGCCAGAGCGAGGACGCATTGTGACAGAGCCTCGAGGGGCTCGCTTCCTGCTCCTGTGCTGAGTGTTTACGAGCGCCCCAAGTTAAAAAAATACGACCGTGCTTTTCTGCGCTATAGTCGGGCGCGTTGTTCGGGACTGCATGCCATCATCCCGATCCCATCCACAGAGGAACAGACATGACTGCCAGTTACAGGCTGAGCGGCGCGGTCGCCGTGATCACGCTCGACAATCCCCCGGTCAACGGCCTCGGCCACCAGACCCGCACCGCACTGGTCGAGGCCGTCGACCGCGCAGTGGAAGATGAAGCCGTGCAGGCGATCGTGATCACCGGCGCCGGCAAGGTTTTCTGCGGCGGCGCCGACATCCGCGAGTTCAACAGCATCAAGGCGCTGGCCGAACCCTCGCTGCATACCCTGATCCAGACCGTGGAATCGGCTCCAAAACCGGTAATTGCCGCGATACACGGCGTGTGCATGGGCGGCGGCCTGGAACTGGCGCTCGGTTGTCACTATCGGGTTGCCGCATCCGCCACCCAGGTTGCGCTGCCCGAGGTCAAACTCGGCATCTTGCCCGGTGCCGGCGGCACGCAGCGCTTGCCGCGCGCGGTCGGGCTGGAACTGGCGGTCGAGATGATCGTTTCAGGCAAGCCGGTGCCCGCGGAGAAGCTGGCCACAAGCGGTCTGTTCGACCGCATGGCGGAGGCGGACGTGCTTGACGCCGCTCTCGCATTTGCCGGCGAAGTGGCTGCCGTGCGGCCCTTGCCCAAGGTGCGTGAACGCGCGATTGCCCACCCCGATGCGAGGGCTTTCCTGCAGGCTGCGCGCGAACGCGTGCGGGCGAGCGCCGGACCTTTTCCGGCGCCGCTTAAATGCGTCGATGCGATCGAAGCAGCGCTCACCCTGCCATTCGACGAAGGCCTGGCCTTCGAGCGCGCACTGTTCATCGAACTGGTACAGACCATCGAATCGCGCGCGTTGCGCCACGCCTTTTTCGGCGAGCGCGCCGCCGGCAAGATTGCCGACCTCCCTGAGGACACGCCTCGGCGCGAGATCAAGCGGGTGGCTGTGATCGGCGCCGGCACCATGGGCAGCGGCATCGCGATGAGTTTTGCCAACGCAGGCCTGCCGGTAACGATCCTGGAAATGAAGCAGGAAGCGCTGGACAAGGGATTGGCCTCGATTCGCAGCAATTACGAGAATTCGCTCAGGAAGGGCAAGCTCACGGCGGAAAAGCTGGAGCAACGCATGAGCCTGATCGCGGGCACGCAGTCGTATGCAGACATTGCCGACGCCGACCTCGTCGTCGAGGCCGTGTTCGAGGACATGAAGGCCAAGGAAGACGTCTTCAGAACGCTCGATGTAACGATGAAGCCCGGCGCCATCCTTGCATCGAACACCTCCACGCTGGACCTGGATGCGATCGCCGCGTTCACCACCCGGCCGCAGGACGTGGTCGGCCTGCATTTCTTCAGCCCGGCGAACGTGATGAAGCTGCTGGAGATCGTGCGCGGCGCGAAGACCGGCAAGGATGTGCTGGCCACGGTCATGGCATTGGCCAAGAAGATCGGCAAGACCGGCGTGGTTGCAGGAGTATGCGACGGCTTCATCGGTAACCGCATGATTGAGCAGTACATCCGCCAGGCCGGTTTCCTGCTCGAAGAGGGATGCCTGCCCGAGCAGGTGGACCGCGCCATCGAAGGCTTCGGCTTTGCGATGGGGCCGTTTCGCATGAGCGACCTGGCCGGCAACGATATCGGCTGGGCGATCCGCAAGCGGCGTTACCAAGAAAAGCCGGAGCTCACGTATTCGAAAACCGCGGATCTGCTGTGCGAGATGGGACGCTTCGGCCAG
>DATBUE010000056.1:0-3744 GCA_036516375.1 Noviherbaspirillum sp.
AAGCTGGCCGACTCCGCGCAGATGATGAAATCGCAGGCCAGCGCCAGCGCGCAGCCGGCGCCGGCGGCACCGCCTTCGACTGCGGCGATGACCGGCTTGGGGCAATTGCGCAGTGCTTCTATCCATCCATGCAACTGATCCACCGCGGCCGCCTGCGCCACCGCAGATTGGTTGCGTGTTTCGAGCAGCTGGCGCAGGTTTGCGCCAGCGCTGAAATAGCCTCCGGCCCCGGTCAGTACGACCGCGCGCAGGCTGTCGTCGCGTTCGGCCGTGGTCAGGGTTTCGATGGCGGCGGCATACATGTCCGGATGCAGGGCGTTGCGCGCGTCTGGATTGGACAATGTGAGAATCAGAGTGGTGTCGTGGCGCGAGGCTTTGAGTTCAGCGGACATGGCGGCGTTCGAAGTGGCGGAAGCGAAGGGGGAGCTTACAGGCGGACGAGGCGGTCCAGCGCGGCGTTCAGGGTTTCATCCTTCTTTGCAAAGCAGAAGCGCACGATGCCTGATTCGCGCGGCTGATTGTAGAAGGCTGAAACGGGGATCGCCGCCACGCCGATTTCCGCGGTCAGCCAGCGCGAGAAATCGATTTCGGTCTGGTTCGAGATGGCCGAATAGTCGACGCACTGGAAATAGGTGCCATCCGATGGCAGGAGCCGGAAGCGCGAAGATTGCAGGCGCGCGCGGAACAGATCGCGCTTGCGCTGGTAGAAGGCGGGAAGATCCAGGTAGGGCGCGGGGTCGTGCATGTAGGCCGCGAGGCCGTGCTGGACTGGGGTGTTGACCGTGAACACGTTGAATTGATGGACCTTGCGGAACTCCGTCGACAGGGCTGCCGGCGCGACGACGTATCCGACCTTCCAGCCCGTGACGTGGTAGGTCTTGCCGAAGCTGGACACGACGAAGGCGCGCGCGGCCAGTTCCGGATGACGGCAGACCGATTCATGCTGGGCGCCGTCGTAGACCATGTGTTCATACACTTCGTCCGACAGCAGCAGGATGTCGGTGCCGCGTACGATGTCGGTCAGCGCGGCGAGGTCGGCCGCACGCAGTACGGAGCCGGTCGGGTTGTGCGGCGAATTGATCATGATGAGGCGCGTGCGGGCAGTCACAGCTGCGGCGACCCGTTCCCAAGGCACGAAGTAGCCTGCCGGACCCACCTCCATTTGCACCGGCACCACTTTGCCGCCAGCGAGTTCGATCGCCGGGGCATAACTGTCGTAGACCGGTTCGATGACGATCACTTCGTCGCCTGCATGTACGCAGCACAGGATTGCGGTCATCAGAGCCTGGGTGGCACCGGCAGTGACGGTGATTTCAGTCGTGGCATCGTAGTGATGACCGTACAGGCTCGCGATTTTCTTCGCGATCGCTTCACGCAGTGCCGGCACGCCTGCCAGCGGGGGGTACTGGTTGGCGCCGGAGCGCATCGCTTGCGCCACCGCTTCGATCAATGCCGGATCGCAGTCGAAATCCGGGAAGCCCTGTCCCAGATTGACGGCGTTTTTTTCTGCAGCGAGCGCGGACATCACGGTGAAGATCGTGGTGCCGACCTGCGGCAGCTTGGACTGCAGGGCGGGCAGGGACGCGGATGGATGGGATGTATTCATGGTCACGGACAGGAAGGTCGACCGAGGCATTGTATCGAGTGGCGGTTGCCGTCGCAGACCGATTTACGGCGCCTGCCAGCGTTCGGGCGGCACGATGGCGAACATGCCGGCGCGAGCAAGCTTGCGCGCAAGCTTCAGCAAGGCCTTGTCCTTGGTGATCAGGACGTCGGCGCTGACGTCGCGCGCCAGTTCGAGGAATTTTTGATCGTCAGGATCCTTGCATTGCGGCAGAGGTGGCACGGCTTGCGTCGTTGCGACCTCGGTCCGGTGCACGATCAGGCGATCAAAGCAGGCCGTTGCCGCCGCGCGGCTGGCTACGTCAAGCGGCAGATGCGGATACTCCAGCACCAACAGCCATTCGGTGCGGCAGTCGTCGCGGGTATAGGCCTGCACGGTGCCGTTTTCCAGCGCCTGCCGCAACGTGATCCAGCGCGGATCGTGGAAGACAAACAGGTCGAGGCAGACGTTCGTGTCGATGACGAGGCGCTTGGGTATCATGGCCGCCTTTTCAAACATTGGATAGTGAACAGAGCGACATGCTGATCGTGATCTCGCCCGCAAAAACGCTGGACTATGCCACACCGGCGACTACCGCCAAGCGCACGATGCCGGATTTTGTCGACGAGGCGGCCGAGCTGGTTGCGATCCTGCGCCAGAAGTCGCCGGACCAGATCGCCAGCTTGATGCAAATTTCCGACAAGCTCGCGGTGCTCAACGCAACACGCTACGGCGAATGGTCGCACGAGTTCGACGACAGGAATTCGAAGCAGGCGGTGCTGGCCTTCAATGGCGATGTCTACGAGGGGCTGGATGCGCCGACGCTCAACGCCGCCGCTCTCGATTACCTGCAATCCCATCTGCGCATTTTGTCCGGGCTGTACGGTCTGCTGCGCCCGCTCGACCTTATGCAGGCTTACCGCTTGGAGATGGGTACGCGTCTAGCGAATGCGCGCGGCAAGGATCTGTACGCATTCTGGGGCGAACGCGTGACCGAAACACTGAATGCCGCACTCGTGCGCCAGCGCTCGCGCTTCCTGGTCAATCTCGCCTCGGAGGAATACTTCAAGGTGGTGCGGCCGCAATTGCTGAAGGCACCAGTGATCACGCCGATGTTCGAGGACTGGAAGGATGGCCGCTACAAGGTGATTTCCTTCCACGCAAAACGCGCGCGCGGCTTGATGGTGCGCTTTGCTGCGCAACATGCGCTGAAGGACCCTGAGGGATTGAAGGACTTCGACCTCGATGGTTACGCCCACGAGCCGGCGGCCTCGAGCGAGCATGTCTGGGTGTTCCGGCGGCGCATGGGTGCATGACCGCAAATGAAAAGGCCCGGTGAAGAACCGGGCCTTTTCATTGCGTGGTGATTGCTTACCAGATCTTCCACCACGGGTCGTCGCGTTGTGGGCCGCCGCGAAAGAACACGCTATCCGGGTAATTCGTGCGCAACACGCGCTCGGCATCGTCGCGCAGTTGCGGCATTTCCAACGCATCGTAGGATCGCACCAGCAGGTACAGCCCTTCCTCGATGGCGGGCGCTTCCGGGTATTGCTGGACTGCGGCCTGGGCGCGGTTGGCAGCGGCAAGATAGGCACCGCGACGATAGTAGTAGCTGGCGACGTGGACTTCGTGCTGGGCCAGCGCATTGACGAGGTAATTCAGGCGCGCCAGCGAGTCGGCAGCATAGACGCTGTTCGGGAAACGCTCGACCAGTTGCTTGAAACTGTCGAAGGCTTCACGCGCGGCCTTCGGATCGCGCTCGCTCAGGTCCTGCTTGGTCAGGAAATTCAGGAAGCTGACGCGATCGTTGAAGTTGATCAGGCCGCGCAGGTAGTACATGTAGTCGACGTTGGGATGGTTCGGGTGCAGCTTGATGAAGCGGTCCACCGCGGCCAGCGCCAGCGCATTGTCGCCCTGCCGATAATGGGCGTAGGCGACTTCCATCTGTGCCTGCTGCGCATAGGTGCCGAACGGGTAGCGCGACTCCAGCTTTTCGAAATACTCGATTGCGCGCTCGAAATTCCCGGTCGTCATTTCATCGCGGGCCTCGGCGTATAATTTCGCGGCCGTCCAGCTCCGCGTTTCGTCTACGTTCTGACCCAGCGACCCGCATCCCGACAGGGTCGCGGCGAGCACGATGG
>DATBUE010000057.1:0-1577 GCA_036516375.1 Noviherbaspirillum sp.
GCTGGCGCAGGATTTGTCGTTGTTGCATGCGCTGGGCATCAAGGTCGTGATCGTGCATGGCTCGCGTCCGCAGGTGGAAGAGCAACTGGCCCTGCGCCGGATCGAGGCGCGCTTTCACAATGGCCTGCGCGTGACCGATGCGCCGGCGATGGAATGCGCGAAGGAAGCAGCCGGAGAATTGCGCCTGGATATCGAAGCAGCGTTCTCGCAAGGCTTACCCAACACGCCAATGGCGCATGCCGCGATCCGCATCATCTCCGGCAATTTCGTCACCGCGCGACCGCTGGGCGTGATCGGCGGCGTCGACCTGGAATTCACCGGCATCACACGCAAGATTGCCTACGAAACCATCCATCCGATTCTTGCCGCCGGCGGCTTGGTGCTGCTGTCGCCGCTGGGTTTCTCCCCGACCGGCGAAGCCTTCAACCTGGCGATGGAGGACGTGGCAGTTGCCGCCGCCACCGCCCTACGCGCCGACAAGCTGATCTTCGTGACCGAAACCCCGCTGCCCAGCGACGAAGCCGGACGCGAGCTGCGTGAGCTGACTGCAGTGCAAGCCGACACCTTGCTGAAGAAGAGCGTGCTGCCGCCGGACATCGCCTTCTATCTGCAGCATTGCGTGAAGGCTTCGCGTTCCGGTGTGCCGCGCGTGCACATGGTGCCGTTCGAAACCGACGGCTCGGCCCTGCTGGAAATCTTCACCCACGACGGCGTGGGCACGATGGTCAGCACCGAGAATCTGGAAAGCCTGCGCGAGGCGACGATCGAGGATGTGGGCGGCATCCTGAAACTGATCGAACCGCTGGAAAACGACGGCACGCTGGTCAAGCGCGGGCGGGAATTGATCGAGCGCGAGATCGATTATTTCTCGGTCATCGAGCACGACGGCGTGATCTTCGGTTGCGCGGCGCTGTATCCGTTCCCCGTTGAAAAGATGGCCGAGATGGCTTGCCTGACGGTCAATCCCGAAGTCCAGGGCGAAGGCGATGGCGAGCGCATCCTGAAGCACATGGAAAACCGCGCACGCGCGGCCGGCTTCACCAAGCTGTTCGTGCTCACCACGCGCACCGCGCACTGGTTTCTCAAACGCGGCTTCGTGCAGGCAACGGTCGATGACCTGCCCAAGGACCGCCAGCACATGTACAACTGGCAACGCAAGTCGCTGGTCCTGATCAAGCAACTGTAAGCGGCGCGGGGAACGTCCTCGATGCCCGCTTCTCCAAGCAACTACATGGAAGGAGTAGCAACAATGGCCCGTATGGTTCAATGCATCAAGCTCAACCGCGAAGCGGAAGGCCTGGATTTCCCGCCCTACCCCGGCGAACTGGGCAAGCGGATTTATGAAAACGTTTCGAAGGAAGCCTGGGCCGGATGGCTCAAGCACCAGACCATGCTGGTCAATGAAAACCGCCTGAACCTGGCCGACGCCCGCGCCCGCAAATACCTGGCGCAGCAGATGGAAAACCATTTCTTCGGCTCCGGCGCCGACGCCGCGGCGGGCTACGTGCCGCCGTCGGAGTAAGCCGGGTTAAAAAATAGTAGTAGTGCCGGCAATAGTGGCGGAGAAACACAAGATC
>DATBUE010000058.1:0-2119 GCA_036516375.1 Noviherbaspirillum sp.
TACTCGATAGGCGTGCCCGTGCCTTCGAGTTCAGGGCTGGCAAGGGTGCCGGTGACCGGGGAAACGTCCAGATAGATCTCCGGCGCCAGCCTGCGGTTGAGCCGCAATTCCTCGCCGCAGTAGAAGCGTCGCTTCTCCAGCGTGGAGAAATCGAGGAAGTCGAAACGCAATGCCTTCTTGAACTTGTAGGCCAGACCGCCATCCGCCAGCACCCAGGAAATATGCGTCTCGAAAAGCTGCGCAGCCGGGTCGGCACGCCGCCTCTGCGCCAGCAGGGCCTGGACCATGTGCGTCTGTTCGGCGAGGGAAGATTGTTGCTGCATGCGGACGCGGCTAAAGTGGAAGCAGGTTGTGCATATGGTGTTCTAGGTCAGCGCCCTTGCCGCGCGCTTGATCCTGCACAAAGGCGCACCGCGCGATCTGGAAATCCAATCCGATGGCCTATTTCGACGTCTTCAATGGCGATGCCGACGGGATCTGTTCCCTGCACCAGCTGCGCCTGTCCGATCCGCGCCCGGCGACACTGGTCACCGGTCCCAAGCGCGACATCGCGCTGCTGCAGCGAACGCCGGCCGGGGCCGGCGACAGCGTGACCGTGCTCGACATTTCCATCGATGTGAACCGCGAGGCGCTGCTGGCGCTGCTGGCACGCGGGGCACGCGTCGATTATTTCGATCATCACGGCTCGGGAAAGACGCCGCCGCATCCCTTGCTGCACGCCTGCATCGAACCTGCACCCGGCATCTGCACAGCCTTGCTGGTCGACCGTTTCCTGCAAGGCGCCCACCGGGACTGGGCCATCGTTGGCGCCTTCGGCGACAACATGGCCGCGCCCGCGCGCCGTCTTGCCGCCCTGCTCGGCCTGGACGCTTCACGGCTTGCCGCGCTGCAAACGCTAGGCACATGCATCAACTACAACGCCTACGGCAACAGCGTGGACGATCTGTATATCCATCCGGCGCAGCTGTATCTGAAGGTGCAGCGCTACGTCGATCCGTTTGCCTTCATGGCGCAGGAACCGCTGTTCGCACACCTGCGTACCTTGCAAGACGAGGACCTGGCGCGCGCGCGCCGCCTTGCCCCTCATGCAAGGTGGCGGAGCGGCAGTGTCTTCATCCTGCCGGATGCGGCGTGGAGCCGGCGGGTGCGCGGAGTGTTCGGCAATGAACTTGCGACTGGCGAACGCACGCGCGCCCATGCGGTGCTGACACCGGATGCACAAGATGGATTTGTGGTGAGCGTACGTGCGCCGCTGGCGCGGCCAGTGGGAGCGGATCGGCTTTGCAATGCCTTTCCCAGCGGTGGAGGACGTCCCGCGGCGGCCGGGATCAATCATCTGCCGGCGGGCGAACTGGACAATTTCGTGCACGCGTTCGATGCAGCCTTCATGGCGGATTGCTGAGGCGTATGTTGAAACTTGAAGCACACCCGTCCATTTCCGGCATCGACGCCCTGCCTCACCTGCGCGTGCGCGACTCCTTGATCGGCTGCTCCGAGATGGCGGTCGTGAGCAGCAACAACTCATCGGCCAGCACCCGCAACAGGTCGTCCGCGCTGATGATGCCGTACAGCGCCTCATCCTCGTCGACCACGGCAATGCGCCGCACCCGATGCCGGCTCATCGTGCGCAGGGTTTCCAACATGCTTTCTTCGGTGCGCACCGTGACCACCGGCGTGCTGGCCAAATCGCCCGCAGTGAAGACCCCAATGTCGAGGCCGAGAGCCACCGCTTCCAGCACGATGTCGCGGTCGGTGACGATGCCCAGTGGAATGCGCTTTTCCTCCCGCTCCTCGATGACGACCACATCGCCCACGTGATGCGTGCGCATCAGCTTCGCCACCTCCGGCACCGGGGTTTCGGCATCGCAAACCACGACGTCGGTATTGCAGAAATTCTTGATTCCCATGTCAGCCTCCTGTTCGTCAGATGCACGACGTCTGCCGGCCGTCGCTCCCGCTCATACCGACCTGCCGTGCACGTGTCGTGACTTGTGCACGAGCACCGGAATCGGGCTGTGATGCAGCACCTTCAGCGTCTGGCTGCCGAGCATGCCGGCGGCGTCCTCGGTCCATCCGTGCGAAGCCATGTAGATCAGGTCGCAGCGGGCTTCCTCCGCCA
>DATBUE010000059.1:0-3862 GCA_036516375.1 Noviherbaspirillum sp.
GATGCAGCAATCTTCTTGCCCATGTTCAGCCAGTGCTGGAAGTAGTCGCTCATGTTGTAGCCCATGAACGGCAGCATTGCAAACGGATCACGGCGCACCACGCCCTGCTGGCCGGCGGCTGCGGCGGTGGTTTCCGAACCCATGGTCGCAGCCATGTATACGCCTTCGACCCAGTTGCGCGCTTCGGTCACCAGCGGCACGGTCGTGGAACGACGGCCACCGAAGATAAAGGCCGAGATCGGCACGCCAGCCGGATCGTCCCAGGCCGGATCGATCACCGGGTTCTGGGTGGCGGCCACGGTGAAGCGGGCGTTCGGGTGCGATGCCTTGCGGCCGCAATCTGGAGTCCAGTCCTTGCCCTGCCAGTCGATCAGGTGGGCCGGCGCCTCCTTGGTCATGCCTTCCCACCAAACGTCGCCGTCATCGGTCAGTGCGACGTTGGTGAAGATGGTGTTGGATTCCAACGAGGCCATGCAGTTGGCGTTGGAGAGCGTGTTGGTGCCGGGAGCGACGCCAAAGTAACCGGCTTCCGGGTTGATCGCGTACAGGCGGCCGTCGGCACCCGGTTTGATCCAGGCGATGTCGTCGCCGATGGTCGTGATCTTCCAGCCGTTGAACGCCTTGGGCGGAATCAGCATCGCGAAGTTGGTCTTGCCGCAGGCCGAAGGGAAGGCTGCTGCGACATAGTGCTTCTTGCCTTCCGGCGATTCGACACCGAGGATCAGCATGTGCTCGGCCAACCAGCCCTGGTCGCGGCCCATCGTGGAAGCGATGCGCAGTGCGAAGCACTTCTTGCCGAGCAGGGCGTTGCCGCCGTAGCCGGAACCGAAGGACCAGATTTCGCGTGTTTCCGGGTAGTGGACGATGTACTTGGTTTCGTTGCACGGCCACGGCACGTCCTTCTCACCGGCTGCCAACGGCTTGCCGACGGTATGCACGCAGGGCACGAAGTCGCCGTCTTCGCCGAGCACGTCGTACACAGCCTTGCCCATGCGGGTCATGATGCGCATGTTGACGGCGACATAGGGCGAGTCGGACAGTTCGACGCCGATGTGGGCGATCGGCGAACCGAGCGGCCCCATCGAGAACGGCACGACGTACATCGTGCGACCACGCATGCAGCCATCAAACAAGCCGTTGAGGGTCACGCGCATTTCGGCCGGGGCCATCCAGTTGTTGGTCGGGCCGGCATCTTCCTGCTTCTCGCAACAGATGAAGGTACGGTCTTCGACGCGGGCGACGTCGGACGGGTCGGAGCAGGCGAGGTAGCTGTTCGGGCGCTTGGCTTCGTTCAGCTTCTTCATGGTGCCGGCGGCGACCATTTCGGCGCACAGGCGGTCGTACTCTTCCTGCGAACCGTCGCACCAATAGATGCGCTCGGGCTTGGTCAGGGCAGCGATTTCCGAGACCCAGCTGATCAGCTTCTGCTGTTTGACGTAAGACGGGGCATTCACGGGTGCAATGCCTTTCATGACGGGTTGATTCATACAACTCCCTCCAACAATAGCCAATAAAGAAATCTGTCTGTACCGGGGCGGCAGGAACGTCGTCAGCCTGGGGCTGATCCAGCTTGCTGCAGGCTGCTGCCCCGGCTGGAAGTCGGCGGTCTTGTCGGGTCGCGCGCGCCGCGCGCTCGGCCCGGAAAGTGAAGTAATCTGCGGGCCGTGGGGTCTGGAGCGAAGGGGATCGCCCTAGAAATAAGGTGCCGATTGTACACGCCGACCACCCCCCTCTCAATGAGATACAACAAAAATGTAGGAAGAATAGTCGACTTTTGTAGTAGGGAATTCAAAGCTTCCAGCAAATGCCGTCGCTTTTTTACCTGCCTCCGACTTCGACAACTTTTTCCACGTCCGGACAGCCGCCACGATTCTCCTTCTTTCACCATGAAAATAGCCATCCTCGACGACTATCAGGACTGCGTGCGCCAGCTTGACTGTTTCAGCCTGCTCGACGGACACGAAGTCAAGGTGTTCACGAATAGTGCGCGAGGAGTGGGGCAGCTTGCCTTGCGTCTGGTTGAATTCGATGCACTCGTGCTGATCCGGGAACGCAGCAGGATCAATGCCGCGTTGCTGCAACGCCTGCCGAAGCTGAAACTGATTTCCCAGACCGGCCACGTCGGTTCCCACATCGACCTCGCCGCCGCCCGCGCTCACGGCGTGGCCGTCACCGAAGGCGCGGGCGATCCGACGGCACCGGCCGAACTGACATGGGCGCTAATCCTGGCAGCTGCGCGAAAGCTGCCGCAGTACGCGGCGAACCTGCGCGATGGCCGCTGGCAGATGGCCTCCATCAATCCCGGGCTGAACGGACTGGGCTTCGTGCTGAAGGGGCGCACGCTGGGCATCTGGGGATATGGCCGGATCGGACGCCTGGTCGCCGGTTACGCGCGCGCATTCGGCATGAGCGTGCTGGTCTGGGGCAGCGAAACGAGCCGGGCGGCGGCTGGCGCCGACGGCTGCGAGGCGGCGGCATCCCGCGCTGCACTGTTCGAACAATCCGACGTGCTGAGCCTGCATTTGCGCCTCTGCGACGCCACGCGGGCATTGATCGGCGCCGATGACTTCGCCCGCATGCGCCCCGGCAGCCTGTTCGTCAATACCAGCCGCGCGGAGCTGGTCGCGCCCGGGGCACTGGAGCAGGCATTGCGCGCCGGGCGCCCCGGCTGCGCCGCCATCGACGTATTCGAGCAGGAGCCGCCAGCACCAGACCTGCCCTTGCTGCGCATGCCCAACGTACTGGCCACGCCGCATATCGGCTATGTGGAGCGCGACAGTTATGAACTCTACTTCCGCACCGCCTTTGAAAACCTGCTGGCCTTTGCCGAGGGGCGCGACGTGAATCGGGTGGTTTAATCCACAACAAGACCGGCCGGCATGAGCGCGGACCAGGTGCGACTGGGCATGCCTGCGCCGTTTTCCGGACCCAACGGCGCATCCGTCAACCGCAATATGTTTCACGCGTGTGCGAGCTACACCGATGGAGCGGCATCGATCGTCGATCAACTGGTTCCACTTGGCATTCGCAGCCTTGCAGTGTTCTACCAAGACGATGGCATCGGTCTTTCCGAGAAGACGGGGCGCGATCTGACGCGGGAAAAGCCGGTCGCCATGCTGAAAGGATTGCGTGAATACGATCTGGGGACTATCGCAATGATTGCAGCCCCGCCAGGGATAGCGGTTCGCGCTTCGTGAACCTGACCGTGATCGGTCAGAAAGGCAAGGTCTTGCGGTGAGGAAATTTTGGCGACCGGTTCTGCCGCGATGAGAGCAGAACCGGGAACGAAAGAGGACGAAGGGGGATCAGGGCATGACGGCAGTCAACTTGTTTGAAAAGCCGATCAGGTTGCCTTGCGCGTCCTGCTGTTCCTCACGGATAGTGCCGTAGCCATTGGCAAACCAAATGTTCCAAGTTTCTCCCGGATTGTCTTCATCGGGCGTGCGGAAATGGCAAGTGTTGGCGAATGTCTTTCCACCCAACGTGAGCGTTTCAAAGCCGATGAAGTAAGTGACGTAGCTTTCTGTCGTGGTGACGTTCGCCGGCAGCCTCGTTTCCTGATAGTTCAGGTTGATGGCCTGGCCGGGAACTGCATTGTCGGGAATCCGGTTGTTCGGAGACAAGAAGATCATCGGGGCCGGCCCGTATGTCTCCGAGCCCGGGAAGGCGATGTAGCCGTCACCAACTTGGACGTAATCGGTGAAATCGGGATCAGTTCCCCAGATTTCGGTCACACCGCGCAGGGTCTGGCCATTGAATACCTTTTCGTCGACGCGCCGCGTAGTACCGTCGCTCATCGTGTAGCTGGTTCCGACATCGAGCGCGAAGCAGTCGGCAAAGGTGGAGTCCGCAAGGACTGCAG
>DATBUE010000060.1:0-6444 GCA_036516375.1 Noviherbaspirillum sp.
CAGCCGCAGGCGCTGCAGCCGGTGCGGCTGCGGGCGCTGCTGCAGCACCTCCGCTGGCAGCGCTGAGGGTCAGGACCAGCGATCCCTTCGACACCTTGTCGCCCACCTTGACCTTGATGTCCTGCACCACGCCCGCGTGGCTGGACGGGATCTCCATGCTGGCCTTGTCCGATTCCACGGTCAGCAGCGACTGGTCAACCTTGACCGTATCGCCGGGCTTGACCATCAGTTCGATGACTTCCACATCCTTGAAGTCGCCGATGTCGGGGACGTGCACATCGACCGGGCCGGACGACGCGACGGCCGAGGCAGCAGGAGCAGCAGGAGCTGCTGCCAGCGCTGCTGCAGCGGGAGCAGCCGCAACCGCTGCAGGTGCCGCCGAAGCAGGCGCAGCCGCCGCACCGCCTTCGGCTTCGACGATCAGCAACAAGGAGCCTTCCGATACCTTGTCGCCAACCTTGATCTTCACTTCCTTGACCACGCCCGCGTGGCTCGCGGGGATCTCCATGCTGGCCTTGTCCGACTCCACCGTCGCCAGCGACTGGTCAACCTTGATCGTGTCGCCGGGCTTGACCAGCAACTCGATGACTTCCACTTCCTTGAAATCGCCGATATCCGGGACTTTGACTTCCTGCAAGCTCATTCTTTTGCTCCGTTCTTATGGCCCGCTTGCCTCGCTCCTTCCCCCTCTGAGGGGGAAGGTTGGGATGAGGGTAAGCAGCTCGAATGGCGACGCCATCTGCTCAAGCTCACCACCCCCACCCTAGCCCTCCCCCTGACAGGGGGAGGGAATCGTACTGAGGCTGCGCTAAGGGAATTTTTTGACTTACACCGAAACCGGATTCGGCTTGCTCGGATCGATGCCGTACTTCTTGACCGCATCGGCCACGACCTTCGCCTCGATCACGCCGTCTTCCGCCAAGGCCTTCAAAGCGGCCACCGTCACGTAGTAACGGTTGACCTCGAAGAACTCGCGCAGCTTGGGACGCGTATCCGAGCGGCCGAAACCATCGGTGCCGAGCACCTTGTAGTTGCGGCCCTTCGGGATGAAGGGGCGGATCTGCTCGGCGAATGCACGCATGTAGTCGGAAGTCGCAACGATCGGGCCACTGCTGCCCTGCAGTTGCGCGGTCACATATGGCACGCGCGGCTGCTCGAGCGGATTGACCAGGTTCCAGCGATCGGCATCCTGGCCGTCGCGCGCCAGCAGCGTGAACGAGGGCGCAGACCAGATGTCGGCAGCGATGCCCCAGTCCTTCTGCAGCAGCTCGGCGGCGGCAATCGCCTCGCGCAGGATGGTGCCCGAGCCCAGCAGTTGCACGCGCTGCTTGGCCTTCTTGTCGCCTTCCTGCAGCAGATACATACCCTTCAGGATGCCCTCTTCCTGGCCCGGTTTGATGCCCGGATGCGGGTAGTTCTCGTTCATCAGGGTGATGTAATAGAACACATCCTCCTGCTTCTCCACCATGCGCTTCAAGCCGTCGTGGATGATCACGGCGACTTCGTGCGCGAAGGTCGGGTCGTAGGGAATGCAGTTGGGGATGGTCGCGGCCAGGATGTGGCTATGACCGTCTTCGTGCTGCAAGCCTTCGCCGTTGAGCGTGGTGCGCCCGGCCGTACCGCCCAGCAGGAAGCCACGCGCACGCATGTCGCCAGCGGCCCAGGCCAGATCCCCGAAGCGCTGGAAGCCGAACATCGAATAGTAGATGTAGAACGGGATCATCACCCGGTTGCTGGTCGAGTACGAAGTCGCAGCGGCGATCCAGGACGCCATCGCACCCGCTTCGTTGATCCCTTCCTGCAGGATCTGGCCGGCCTTGTCTTCGCGGTAGTACATCACCTGGTCGCGGTCGACCGGTTCGTACAACTGGCCCTGCTGGTTGAAGATGCCGATCTGGCGGAACAGGCCTTCCATACCGAAGGTACGTGCCTCGTCGACCAGGATGGGCACCACGCGCTTACCCAGGCTGGCGTCGCGCAGCAGCGCCGTGATGATGCGCACGTAAGCCTGCGTAGTCGAGATCTCGCGGCCTTCCGCAGTCGGATCCAGCACAGCCTGGAATGCGGACAGTTCCGGCACCACCAGCTTTTCGTCGGCCTGCATGCGACGCTGCGGCAGGTAGCCGCCGAGAGCCTTGCGGCGCTCGTGCAGGTACTGCATCTCCGGCGTATCGTCGGACGGCTTGAAGAACGGGATTTCCGGCAGCTTGTCGTCCGGGATCGGAATGTTGAAGCGGTCGCGCATTTCGCGCACGGCCTGGTCGTCGAGCTTCTTGGTCTGGTGAGCAGTATTGCGCGCCTCGCCGGACTTGCCCATGCCGAAGCCCTTGATGGTCTTCACCAAAAGCACGGTCGGCTTGCCCTTGGTTTCCTGCGCGTTCTTGAACGCCGCGTAGATCTTGTGCGGATCGTGGCCGCCGCGGTTCAGGCGCCAGATGTCGTCGTCGGACATCTTGGAAACCATCTCCAGCAGCTTCGGATGCTTGCCGAAGAAATGCTTGCGCACATAGGCGCCGTCCTTGGCCTTGTAGTTCTGGTACTCGCCGTCGCAGGTTTCCATCATCACGCGCATCAGGATGCCTTCCTTGTCGCGCGCCAGCAGCTCATCCCAGTACGAACCCCAGATGACCTTGACCACGTTCCAGCCCGCGCCGCGGAATTCGCCTTCCAGTTCCTGGATGATCTTGCCGTTGCCGCGCACCGGGCCGTCCAGGCGCTGCAGGTTGCAGTTGACGACCATGACCAGGTTGTCCAGCTTCTCGCGGCCGGCCATGCCGATGGCGCCCATCGATTCCGGCTCGTCCATTTCGCCGTCGCCGCAGAAGACCCAGACCTTGCGGTTGTCGGTCTTGGCGATGTCGCGTGCGTGCAGGTACTTCAGGAAGCGGGCCTGGTAGATCGCCATCAACGGGCCCAGCCCCATCGATACGGTCGGGAATTGCCAGAAATCCGGCATCAGCTTCGGGTGCGGGTAGGACGACAGGCCCTTGCCATCGACTTCGCGACGGAAGTTCAGCATCTGGTCTTCGGAGAGGCGCCCTTCGAGGAAGGCGCGCGCATAGATGCCGGGCGAGGAGTGCCCCTGGATGTACAGCAGGTCGCCGCCGTGCTCTTCGGTCGGCGCATGCCAGAAGTGGTTGAAACCGATGCCCAGCATGTTCGCCAGCGAGGCAAAGGAAGAGATGTGACCGCCGAGGTCGCCGTCGGCGCGGTTGGTCTTGACCACCATCGCCATCGCGTTCCAGCGCATCCAGGAACGCAGGCGCTCTTCGTACTCCAGATTGCCCGGGCAGTGCTCGCCGAGATGGGCGGGAATCGTGTTGACGTAGGCCGTCGTGCTGGAGAACGGGATCTGGGCACCGCGGCGGCGCGCCAGATCCAGCATGCGCTCCATCAGGTAATGGGCACGTTCCGGCCCTTCGGTATCGATCACCGCTTCGAGCGCGTCCAGCCACTCTTGCGTTTCCATGACATCGGGGTCGTTGGCGGCCTGTGCCAACACTTGGTCAAGCTGGGCGGACATGCTGTCTCCTGTTTTGAGCTTGTCGAGCGCTAGGCTCGATGTGGGTTTTTGACAAGAAAAGGCGGGCGTGGTGCGGCTGGAAAAGGAGTTTAACAGCACTTTTTTCGTTTTCAAATAGCGATACAGAGTTTCGCAATGCGGAATTTGTGACGCGTCGCAGCAATTCCTTCCTCCTGCAGACCCCGCGGTGCCACCGGGGCGAGACTTATAATTCCTGCTTTTTCCTCACCCTCTCTCGCTCATGGCCGCCGAACTCATCAACGGAACTCTCCTCTCCCAACAACTGCGTGCCGATGTCGCGCGCCGCGCGCAGGCCCTCACCGCCAGTGGCAAGCAGCCCGGTCTGGCCGTGGTGCTCGTCGGCGACAACCCGGCTTCCCAGGTTTACGTACGCAACAAGGTCAAGGCTTGCGAAGACAACGGCTTGCATTCGGTGCTGGAAAAATACGACGCCAACCTGAGCGAAGAAGCCTTGTTGCAGCGCATCGACGCACTCAATCGCGACCCGAAAATCCACGGCATCCTGGTGCAACTTCCCTTGCCCGCGCACATCAATGCTCACAAGGTGATCGAAGCAATCGCACCGGAAAAGGATGTGGACGGTTTCCACATCAGCAACGCCGGCCTGCTGATGACCGGCCAGCCGCTGTTCCGTCCCTGCACGCCCTACGGCGTGATGAAAATGCTGGAATCGATCGCCTACCCGGTGCGCGGCGCGCATGCGGTGGTAGTCGGAGCTTCGAACATCGTTGGCAAGCCGCAAGCCATGCTGCTCTTGCAGGCTGGCGCCACCGTCACCATCTGCAATTCGAAGACGCGTGATCTCGGCCTTCACACGCGCCAGGCCGATATCCTCGTAGTCGCCACCGGCAAGCGCAACATTGTCACCGCCGACATGATCAAACCGGGTGCCGTCGTGATCGACGTCGGCATGAACCGCGACGATGAAGGCAAGCTGTGCGGCGACGTGGATTTCGCCAACGCCAGGGAAGTCGCCGGCTGGATCACGCCGGTACCGGGCGGCGTGGGTCCGATGACGATCACCATGCTCCTTGTTAACACTATTGAGGCCGCTGAAAGAACCTGATGACTGCACACGCTAATCCCCTGCTCGATTTTTCCGACCTGCCGCGGTTCGACGCGGTGCAAGCCGACCACGTCGGTCCCGCCGTCACCCTGCTGCTGGAAGAGGCGCGCCGCGTCATCGGCACGCTGGAGAACCAGCAGGAACAGGTCACCTGGGAAAATTTCGTCGCACCTCTGGAAAACGCGACCGAGCGGCTGGGACGGGCGTGGGGCATCGTAGGACACCTGAACGCGGTGATGAATACACCGGAACTGCGCGCGGCCTACAACGAAAGCCTGCCGCGCGTAACCGAGTTCTGGACCGAGCTCGGGCAGAACCTGGTCCTGTTCCAAAAATACAAGGCGCTGCGCAACAGCTCGGCCTTCGACACATTGAGTGCAGCACGCAAGAAGATCGTCGAGAACGCGCTGCGTGACTTCCGGTTGGGCGGCGCCGATCTGCCCGATGACAAGAAGGCACGCTTCGGTGAAATCCAGGAACGCCTCGCTGCCCTGTCGACGAAATTCTCCGAAAACGTGCTGGACGCGACCAACGATTTCGCGCTGCTGATCGAAGATGAGACCGAACTGGCCGGATTGCCGGACGACGCGAAGCAAGCCGCAAGAGCGGCGGCCGAACGCGACGGCAAGCCGGGCTACAAATTCACGCTGCACTTCCCGTCCTACTTCCCTGTGCTGCAGTACGCAGACAATCGCGCGCTGCGCGAGAAGATCTACCGCGCCAACGTGACCAAGGCATCCGAACTCGGCGCAGTGTTTTCGAAGTGCGCCGAATGGGACAACACCCAGAACATCGCGCAAATCCTGAAGCTGCGCGCAGAGGAAGCCGTGCTGCTCGGCTTCTCCAACTATGCGGAAGTGTCCCTGGTCGCGAAAATGGCCGAGACGCCGCAGCAAGTGATCAGCTTCCTGGAAGACCTGGCACAACGGGCGCGCCCATTCGCCGAGAAGGACCTCGCCGAGCTGCGCGACTTCGCGAAAAAAGAACTGGGACTGGACCCGCTCGAAGCCTGGGATGTCAGCTATGCATCCGAGAAGCTGCGCCAGCAGCGTTATGCCTTCTCCGAGCAGGAGGTCAAGCAATACTTCCCCGAACCGAAGGTGATCGAAGGATTGTTCCGCGTCGTGCAGTCGCTGTTCTCGGTCCAGGTCAAGCCGGACCAGGCGCCGACCTGGCACAAGGACGTGAAATTCTTCCGCATCGAACGCGACGGACACCTGATCGGCCAGTTCTATCTCGACTTGTACGCGCGCCCCGGCAAGCGCGGCGGCGCATGGATGGATGACGCACGCGGACGCCGCAAGCTCGCCTCCGGCGTGCAGACGCCAGTTGCCTATCTGGTCTGCAATTTCTCCGAACCGAATGTGGTCGATGGCGTCGCACGCCCTGCCCTGTTTACCCATGACGAAGTGAGCACCTTGTTCCACGAGTTCGGCCACGGCCTGCACCACATGCTCACGCAAGTAGACGAGCTTGCCGTGTCCGGTATCTCGGGTGTGGAATGGGATGCGGTCGAATTGCCCTCGCAATTCATGGAGAACTTCTGCTGGGAGTGGGATGTGCTGCAGCAGATGACCGCGCATGCAGATACCGGCGCGCCGCTGCCACGCACGCTGTACGACAAGATGCTCGCGGCGAAGAATTTCCAGTCCGGCCTGCAGACGCTGCGCCAGGTTGAATTCGCGCTGTTCGACATGCACCTGCACTTCGACCACGACGTCAACGGCAGCCAGAGCGCGCAGGATGTGCTGGACGAGGTGCGGCGCAAGGTAGCGGTGATGATTCCGCCGCCATTCAATCGCTTCCAGAATTCCTTCAGCCATATCTTTGCCGG
>DATBUE010000061.1:0-2287 GCA_036516375.1 Noviherbaspirillum sp.
CGGTGGCGCGACCGTCGACCCAAGGCGCGGCCGCGAGTGTCACGCGGAAGTGGCGCACCTGGTCGGCTGTGAGGACTTTGGGAATGACGATCAGCATGGGCGTGGCATCAGAAGCGGTAGGTGACAGTCGCCATCGCGCTGCGGCCGGTGGCCGGTGTCGCACGGCTACCGGAGGCAACCTCGAAGTACTCCTTGTCGCTCAGGTTCTGCAGGTTCAGACGAACATCGTATTTCTTCGTGATGTAGGCGAGCGTGGCGTCATAGCGCGTGTAGGACGGCAGCTGCGCGCTGTTGGCGTTGTTACCGAAGCGCTTGTCGGAATAGACCGCGCCGCCACCGATTTCCCAGCCGCTGGCAAAGCGGTAGGTGGTCCAGAGCGAGGCCGAGTGCTTCGGGGTATTCGGCAGCACATTGCCGCTGCGGGGGACTGACGCACCTCCGCTGTTTTCGAAAAGATTGATGATCTCGCCGTCCAGGTAGGTATATCCCCCGAAGACTTGCCAGTTCTTCGTGATGCGACCTGTTGCACCGATTTCGAAACCGTTTACACGCGTTTCGCCGCTGCCCACGACGTTGTTGAACGTGTCGCGGCTGCGCGCGTTTTTCTTGTCGATCCGAAACAGCGCCGTGCTCAATCCAAGGTTGCCGCCCATGAGCTCCCACTTTGCGCCGAGTTCAATCGAGCGGTTTTCTTCCGGATCGATATTCAGGTTCGCGGTTTGCAAGGTGATCGATTCGGCCGACGGGTTGAACGATGTGCCGTAGGAGAGGTAATAGGATTCGATCTCGCTAGGCTGGTAGACCACGCCGGCGCGGTGGCTCAGCATCGTGTCGGTTTGCGAGAGTTCGGTGACGGCACCTGTGTTGGTGCGCTCCCAGCCCTTGAACGCGAAGCGATCCCAGCGCAGGCCGCCGACCAGCTTCCACTGCTTGTTCAGCTCGATCGTGTCGTTGACGTAGACGCCGACGGTATTGGCCGAGTTCTTTGTCAGCGTGCCTGAGCTGCGGGTAACGCTTGCCGGCATCGGGCCATAGATCGGAGCAGTGAGGCTCTGATTGGTTTCCCCATCCCAGTCGTAGCCCTGGTTTTCATATTCTTCGCGCCCGAGTTCGATACCGGTCACCAGCGTGTGCTTGATGGCGCCCGTATCGAACTTCGCGATCAGGTCGGTCTGGTTGAACAGGGACTGGTCGTCGATGTCGCGCTCGCGCCGGTTGCGTACGCCGGCAGCAGTGATCGTGGTCGGCATCGCGTGGATGCCCGCCTTGCTGTATTGGGTCTGGTTGCGCAGGGTCAGGTTCGGCGAGAACTTGTGCGTGACGCGCAACGTGGCGATGTCCACGTCCTGATCGAACTCATCATCGGTATAACCGAAGAAGTAGTCGCGATTAGTGGAGATCGGCTTGGCCGGGTTGCCGGTAGCAGCCGGTGCGCCGTTCGCACCGTTCGCATCGAACGGGAAGCCGTAATCTGGAATCTCATCCCTGCGCTGATGCAGCGTCGAAATCGTCACCTCCGTCGGCGTGCCGATGCCAAAGCCAAGAGTCGGCGCCACGCCATAACGCGTCGATTCGATCACGTCGCGCGTCGATTCATTGGTGTGCGCCACTGCCGACACGCGAAAGGCGGAAGTATCGGACAGCTTGCGGTTGATGTCGGCCGTGGTGCGGTAGGTCGAGTCGGTGCCGATGCCGGCACTGACTTCGTTGAAGTCGCGCAGCTTGGCTTCCTTGCTGACCTGGTTGATCACGCCACCGGTCGAGCCGCGCCCGAACAACACGGAAGAGGGCCCCTTCAACACTTCCACCGATTCGAGGAAGAAGGTTTCGCGGGCGTACTGTGCACGATCGCGCATGCCGTCGAGGTAGATGTCAGTACGTGCCGAATTGCCGCGAATGTTGATGTTGTCGCCGATGACGCCGCCCTCGCCAGCCCCGAGCGTGATGCCGGGTACGTTGCGCAGCGCCTCGGTCAGGGAAGTGGCGTTCTGGGCCTCGAGCACGGCGCGATTGATCACGGTGATCGATTGCGGAATGTCGCGCAGCGGCACGGGTGTCTTGCCGATCGAGGTGACGCCGGGCGCGTAGTCGTCTTCGGCGCTGTCGGTCACGGTAATGGCGGGCAGCGTGGTTGCGCCCCGTGCGGATGCGGACTGGCCGTATGCATGGAGCGGCAAGGTCGCCGGGGCGGCGAAGGCAGCGAGCAGGGCGGCGGTCAGCGGGGTCAGGCGTCGGTTCATTCCTGGCTTTCTTTTGGGTTTGGGGATGAGGGCGGGCGGGCCATGGG
>DATBUE010000062.1:0-2467 GCA_036516375.1 Noviherbaspirillum sp.
GATGCAGATCGACAAAGTCACCGGTCCGGTCGGCGAAGCACTGATCATGACCGCGGCCGGCTTGCTGGTCGCCATCCCCGCCGTGCTTGCCTATAACGCCTTCACCCGCGTCAATCGCCTCACGCTGG
This sequence comes from Noviherbaspirillum sp., assembly GCA_036516375.1. Lineage (GTDB taxonomy): Bacteria > Pseudomonadota > Gammaproteobacteria > Burkholderiales > Burkholderiaceae_D > Noviherbaspirillum. The sequence goes on from DATBUE010000062.1 coordinate 129, forward strand.
CCGAACTGGATGCCTTCGCACACGACCTGCACGCCTATCTGACCACCGGCGCGCGCGTCGGCAAGTAAGGACACTGCGATGGCCTTCGGCGGATTCCACGACAACAACCGGCCAGCTCCGATGGCCGAGATCAACGTCACGCCCATGGTCGACGTGATGCTGGTCTTGCTGGTGATCTTCATCATCGCCGCTCCCTTGTTCACGCACGCGGTGAAACTGGAGCTGCCGCAAGCGCAATCGAAGGCGAACCAGGAAAAGCCGAACATGATCACGCTGGCCATCGACGGCGAAGGCAAGCTGTTCTGGAACAACGAGCAGCTTGAGCGTTCCGAGCTGGAGGCGCGCCTGCTCAAGGCAGCCCAGGCCCAGCCCGCGCCCGACTTGCAACTGCGCGCCGACAAGGCCACGCGCTACGAAGTAATCGCACAAGTCATGTCGCTCGCACAGGCCAGCGGCGTTGCGCGCATGGGCTTCGTGACCGAGGCCGCAAGCAGTTCGCGCTGAGCAGTTTCCCCCTCCGCGCCCCGCCTTTTCGCGCCGCAATACCAGAGGGCGAACCAGTATAATCCCCGGTTCACATTCACTTCCGGCATCACCTCCCGTCATGCAAGAAAAGTACATTCCCGCCGAGGTCGAACAGGCGGCGCAAGCGCATTGGAGCGCGATCGATGCGTACAAGACCGTCGAGCACGCAAAAGACAAGAACGGTCAGCCGAAAAAGAAGTTCTACGCCTGCTCGATGCTGCCCTACCCTTCCGGCAAGCTGCACATGGGGCATGTACGCAACTACACGATCAACGACATGCTCGCGCGCTTTCTGCGCATGAACGGTCACAACGTGTTGATGCCGATGGGTTGGGATGCCTTCGGACTGCCTGCGGAAAATGCCGCGCTGAAGAACGGCGTGCCGCCGGCGAAGTGGACTTATGAAAACATCGCCTACATGAAGAAGCAGATGCAGGCGATGGGCCTGGCGATCGACTGGTCGCGCGAAGTCGCCACCTGCGATCCCAGCTACTACAAATGGAACCAGTGGCTGTTCCTGAAGATGCTGGAAAAGGGCATCGCCTATCGCAAGACCCAGGTGGTGAACTGGGATCCGGTCGACCAGACCGTGCTGGCCAACGAGCAGGTGATCGACGGGCGCGGCTGGCGCACTGGCGCACTGGTCGAGAAGCGCGAAATCCCCGGCTATTACCTGAAGATCACCGACTACGCGGAAGAGCTGCTGGACCACGTGGTCAACAAGCTGCCCGGCTGGCCGGAGCGCGTGCGCGTGATGCAGGAAAACTGGATCGGCAAGAGCGAGGGGATGCGTTTCGCGTTCACGCATGACATCCGTGATGGCGACGGCAAGCTGATCGGCGATGGCCGCATGTACGTGTTCACCACGCGCGCCGACACCATCATGGGTGTGACCTTCTGTGCAGTCGCCCCTGAACATCCACTGGCCACGCATGCCGCTGCAAACAATCCAAAGCTGGCCGCCTTCATCGAGGAATGCAAGCGCGGCGGCACCACCGAAGCCGAACTGGCCCTGAAGGAAAAGGAAGGCATGCCGACAGGCTTGACGGTCACGCATCCGCTGACGGAAAAGCAGGTGGAAGTCTGGGTCGGCAACTACGTGTTGATGAGTTATGGCGACGGCGCGGTGATGGGCGTGCCTGCGCATGACGAGCGCGATTTCGAGTTTGCAAAAAAATATGGCCTGCCAATCGTCCAGGTCGTCGAACCACGCGAACGAAAGGCTCTGGAAGCACAGCAGAAAGAACTGGCTGCACGCAATGATGTTGCCGTCGTCGAACAACTGGCTTCTTTGACCAAGGAACTCCAGGCGCTGCATTTCTCTACCGAGCGCTGGGAAGATTGGTACGGGGACAAGCAGCGCGTGCGCTGCGTGAACTCGGGTCCGTTGGACGGTCTGGAATACAAGGCCGCGGTGGACAAGGTCGCGGAACTGCTGGCTGCCAAGGGCCTGGGCGAGAAGAAGACAACCTGGCGCCTGCGCGACTGGGGCGTCTCGCGCCAGCGCTACTGGGGCACGCCGATTCCCATCATCCATTGCGATTCCTGCGGCCCGGTCCCGGTGCCCGAGAAGGATTTGCCGGTCGTGCTGCCGCAGGATTGCGTGCCGGACGGCTCAGGCAATCCGCTGAACAAGCGCGAGGATTTCCTGCATGTGGACTGCCCGCAATGCGGCAAACCGGCGCGGCGCGAGACCGACACGATGGACACCTTCGTCGACTCGTCCTGGTACTTCATGCGCTATTGCGATTCGAAGAACGCCGAGCAGATGGTGGCCGGCGGGGCGGATTACTGGATGCCGATGGACCAGTACA
>DATBUE010000063.1:0-3248 GCA_036516375.1 Noviherbaspirillum sp.
GATTTGCTCAGCGCGGCGGAAGTGGCCGACCGGATCGGGTTTCTTGCCAACGGCAGCATCGCTCAGGAATTCACTGCTTCCGGTCCCGAGCGTTTCGACGTGCGCGAGTTGTACCGCCACTATTCAATGTGGAGCGCACGCTCATGAAAGGCCGCTTGCGCAGCGCAATCCTGCCGATCGCCCATGAAGAGCTGCGCGCAAGCTGGCGCGCACGTGTAACCCTGCTGATCGGAGCGCTCACCCTGCTGCTCGCAGTGACCGCCACGTTGATTGGCCTGGAGCACAGAAATGCAATCAACGCCGAGAGGGCGCGCTACCAGCACACCGCCGACGAGCAGTGGCATGGACAACCCGATCGCCATCCGCATCGTGTCGTGCACTACGGTCACTATGTGTTTCGTCCGCTAGGGGCGCTGGCTTTCTTCGATTTCGGAATCGACCCTTTCACCGGCCACACCTTGTATCTCGAAGGTCACCGGCAGAACACGGCGAATTTCAGCGATGCGGGCCAATCCTCGATCCTGCTGCGCTTCGGCTTGCTCACGCCTGCCTTCGTGCTGCAGACGCTGGTGCCGCTGCTGATCATTTTCGTCGCCTTCGGCAGCGTGGCGCGCGAGCGTGAGCGCGGGCAGTTGCGCATGGTGATGGTCCAGGGCGTCAGTGGAAGCAGCCTCCTGGCGGGCAAGGTGCTGGGATGCGCGGTGCTTGCGCTGCTCGTGTCTTCTCCGGCATTTGCAGCGCTGCTCGCCATTGCGGTCTTTGCTGAAGCCTCCGCCGTGCAGGCACTGTTGATGATGCTCGGCTATGCCGCGTACCTGCTGCTGTGGGTGCTAGGGGCCGTCCTGGTTTCGGCCGCCCTGCCCCGTGCACGCGAGGCCTTGCTTGCATTGGTGGGTATCTGGATCGCGCTGGTGATCCTGCTGCCGCGCGTGTTGCCCGATCTTGCCGCGGCAAGGATCGAACTGCCCACCCGGATTGAAACGGATATTGCGGTCCACAAGGACTTGAAGGCGATCGGCGACGCGCACAACCCCAACGACCCGTACTTCGCCGACTTTCGTGCACGCACGCTGGCCCGCTACGGAGTCAGCCGTGTGGAAGACCTGCCGGTCAATTACGGCGGCCTGCTGCTTGCCGAAGGAGAGCGTTTGACGAGTGAACTGTTCGACCGCCATATGCAGGAGAGCTTCCTGCTGCAAGACCGGCAAAGCGAGTTCGTCAATGCCTTCGCGTGGGTAAGCCCGCTGCTCGCGTTGCGGCAGATGTCGATGGCCCTCTCCAGCACCGATCGCCAAAGCCATGAGCGCTTTCTTGCCGAAGCCGAGAAGTACCGCTTCTCATTGATCCAAGCGCTCAACCGCCTGCATACCGAAGAAGTGCGCTACCAGAACGACCGCGACCAGCGGATAGACAACCGGCACTGGCAGACGCTACCGCGTTTTTCCTACCGGCCGGCGCCGCTTGAACAGATAGTGAAAAGCCGTGTCCTGCCCGCTCTTGCAGTGCTCGCTACGTGGCTGGTCGGCCTCGTCGCAGCACTGCGTCTGCTTGCGATAAAGCTGGAAAGGGCTGCCCGATGAACAAGCTTGTCTTTGAACTTCGCTATCTGCTCCATTCGCGTCTTGCCGCCGGAGCGCTGCTTGCACTGCTGCTCCTGGCCTCGCTGTCGGTCTGGTGCGGCATGCGCGCCGTCGCAATGCAGGAGCATGCGCTCGAACGGATTACCGCTGCGCACCAATACGACATGGCCGCGGTGAAGGAGCGCTACAAGGACGGGGGCGACGCCGGATATGCCGCCTACTACACCTTTCACCTGACGACGGATGCACCATCGTCACTGGCTTTTCTCGCGTTGGGCCAGCGCGATTTGCTGCCGTACTCATTGCGCGTGCGCATGCTCGGCCTGCATTCGCAGCTTTACGAGTCCGAAACCTTCAACCCGGAATTGGCGCTGCCCGGACGTTTCGATTTCGCCTTCGTGCTCACCTATCTGGTGCCGTTGTTCGTGATCGCGCTGTTGCACGACTGCATGACGGCCGAGCACGAATCCGGCCGCCTGCGGCTGCTGATGTCACTGCCCATGCAAGGCGGCATGATCTGGTGGCAACGCGCAGGGCTGCGTTATGCAGCCGTGATGCTCGCGTTGCTGCTCCCGCTTGCCGTCGGCCTGATCCAGGCAGGAGCAAGCCCAGGCCAAGCCACAGGGGTGATTTTGATTGCGAGCTTGTACACCGCGTTCTGGGGTGGCCTGAGCATGCTAGTCGGCGCGCGCGCACGCTCGTCGGCCACCGCAGCGGCAATCCTGCTCGGCCTGTTCGTAGTGCTGACCTTGCTGCTGCCCACCGCCTCGAACGCAGCGATCGCACGCTTGATCCCCGTCGGCAAGGGCGTCGAGCTTGCGATGACGCAGCGTCAGGAAGTGCATCAGGGGTGGGATTTGCCCAAGTCCACCACCTTCAAGAAATTCTTCAAGACCCACCCGGAATGGAGCGACACCCCGCCGGTCGAGGGACGCTTTCACTGGAAGTGGTACTACGCGATGCACCAGGTTGGCGATGAAGCAGTCGCGCTACAAGCTTCCCAGTACCGCAGCAATCTGGAGCGGCGCGATGCCTGGACTGGACGGCTGGGCTGGCTGTTGCCGGCCGCAGCCACCCAGGTAGCCCTGCACCGCCTGGCCGATACCGACCTGCAGGCCCAACTCGGTTATCGGGACAGCATCGCCACTTTCCACGCCCGCCTGCGTCAGTACTACTACCCGTTCGTGTTCTTCGAGCGACCATTCGGAGCGCAGGAATTCGCAGCTATTCCGTCATACGTGCCGCGTAAATCGGAAGCTGATTTGCGGGTGGAGCTACTTGTCACGTTGGCGTTGATGACGCTGCTGGTGGGATTGTGCGCGGCACTCGCTATCCGCAACATCCGGCCCCTTCCCGATACAGAAGTCGAGTGAGAACACTGCCTTGCCACCGCTTTCGCTGACAGTAAGGCGACGAGACCAGGCAGACGCGATGACCGATCCGCGGCTTTCATCGAAGGATTGCCGAAAATTTCAGAAAGGGCGGCATATCCTCGCGCCGCTCATGGAACAGCGTCGTAGCCGCCGAAAGCCCAGCGATTTGGTGAGTTCTTATGAAAATTAAGCCGCAAAGCGTACTTCCCTCCTCGGAACGCACGAAAGACGATGTCAAGACGGCCTTGCCTGCGGCCGCACCATCCACGAGTACCCAACCGCCTTCCAGTACAAG
>DATBUE010000064.1:0-3400 GCA_036516375.1 Noviherbaspirillum sp.
TGGGCATACACGTCGGCCAGGTTCTCGTGGGCGCGCGCGTAACCGGGGTTGGCTTGGACCGCTTTTTCCAGCGCCATGCGCGCCTTGTCATACTGCCCGCCGGCGGCGTACAGCACGGCGAGGTTGTTATAGGGCTCGGGCAAGGCCGGGTAGTCGGTCGAGAGCTTGGAAAAGAGAGCGATGGCGTCCTCGCGCCGGTTCATCGCCGAGAGCACCAGGCCCTTCAGGAAGCGCATCTGCGCATCGTCGGCGCGACCTTCGAGATAGGCGTCGGCCTTGGCCAGCGCTGCGCTGAACTGCTTGGCTCGCAGCAGGCTCGACACTTCTGACACTTCGTCGGCATGGGCCGGAGCGCTCAGCATCAATACAGCGCCGACGGCCAGCGCGGATTTCTTGAACCATGCGAGTTGGTGGATTTTCATTTATACCTCGGTCGAATCTGTCGTCGTTGGATCACGTGTCGCTGCATATCGGCACACTTTTTTTAAAAAGTTTCCTTACTGCACCAATGCCTATACTATCTTCTTCACGCGCCGATTCAAACCTCCGCAAAGGTAGTTTCAGACAGCGCGCGGAACCTTGGGGCGCGTAGCGTCACTGATAAGCAGGGCAGAACAGCAAGTCACGTTGCTGCCGGCTAGTAGCTAGTCAGCTAGGTCACTAGGCAGACGCGCCGATCTGATGCACGTTTGCCACACGCCGGATTTACATTCGAACGCGGAGGGTCTGATGAGCTATTCCAAGTACTGCGAACTGATCGATGGTTTGTGCACGCTGGTAGGGATAGGCAATCCCGCCGCTCTTTACTCGCACGCAGAACTGACTGTCGACGGGGAAGATTGCGTGCTCATGCACGGCGGGGAATACAACGAAGACGGCATCACCGTCTGTTGCATGTTCGGCGAGCCGCCGGAAGAAAATGGCGACCTGATCCGGCAGCGCCTGCTCGAGGCGAATTTGACCGCCATGCAGCCGGGCGGCATGCGCTATGCGCTCAATCAGTCCGGCGGCGAAGTCATGCTCGCGGGCGTCGTGCCGCTGGAGGCGCTGGATCCGGAAAGCCTGCTGGCACTACTCGCACGGCTGGCGCAGAACGCGCGTCAATGGCGCCGGCACTACTTCCTCGGCATCGACATTGAGGCCGACGCTTGCGAGACCGACCTCGGATTGTCGAGCAGTGCACGCACGCGGAGGCTTTCATGAGACAGCGCTTCCGGGAAGTCACCGACGAGCTGCGCGCGCTGTCGGGCTCGCCGCCCTCGCCGCACATGTACGGCAATGTGATGCTGACCGTGGACGGTGTCTCGTTCTCACTGATGCACGACAGCGAGGATGCAGGGCACATGGTCATGTTCTGCGACTTCGGTGCGCCGAAGGAGGAGTCAAGATCCGAAGTGATCAAGGCCTTGCTCAGTGCGAACAGCGCCGGCCTTGCGCACGCAGGCAGGGAAAGCTTTTGCATGAACCCGGTCAGCGGCCATATACTGGCTTCGAGCATCCTGCCGCTGCCGCAAGAATCCGCGCGGCTCCTGTTCTGCGTGCTGCGTCAGTACGCCGAGCAGGCCAGGCAGTGGCAGCACGCCTATGCACTGCGCACCGATACGGGAGCACCGCAACTGGCGAGCTGATGCCGCATCCTGCAGCTAGTACCCGAGGCCAAGCCTTTCATGAACGACCGACACGCGTCGCCGTCAACCAGCACCCCGACCATGGAGGCGCCTGCGACGCAACCGCCCGCCGTGCCTGCCGTTGCGCGCGTGGGCCTGGTTTGCGACAACCTTCTGCTGGCCCGCGACACCGCACTGCAACTGCGTTGCTTCGGCCACCAGGTCAGCATCGCCTCCGGCCTGGCCGGCATTGCCTCACTTTACGCCGGCGTCGCGCCGGACTGCATCGTGGTCGATCCCAGCAGCCGTCAGAGCGGACTCGCCGATCCGGCCGGTTTGCTCGCACTGCGCAAGGCCCTGCCCGCCGACACGCCGCTGCTGTGGCTGTCGCCATTGAATAATTTCGAAATGCGCCTGGCCGCTGCCCGCGCCGGGGTGGCGGCATGGATCAGCAAGCCGGTGGACATGACCGCGCTGCACGAACGCATTGCCAGCCTGGCGCTGCGCAGGCCGCCCAAAGCTGCCCGCGTGCTGGTCGTGGCGCACGACGGGAAGCGGCTGACGCAGTGCGAACAGGTGCTGGGCGCAGCCGGCATGGTCACCACGGGATTGCAGAAGCCGATCGACCTGCTGCGCACCCTGAGCCAGCATCACCCGGAGCTGGTCGTGCTGGACATGCAGACCAGCGTCTGCAGCGGCGTCGACCTGACGCTGTTGATTCGCCAGGACAAGGCTTTCCTCGACCTGCCCATCCTCGTGCTGGCAGAGACCGAAAACCCCGACGCGCATCGTCGCGCCCTGCTTGCCGGCGCCGACGACTTCCTGGTCCTGCCGACGCCGGATGAACAGCTCGCCGTCATCGCCCAAGCCCGCGTCGAACGCGCGCGGGCGCTGCGCGCCCTGATCATGCGCGACGGGCTGACCGGCCTGTACAACCACCGGGCCATCAAGGAGCATCTGGCGCGCGAAATCGCGCGCAGCCGGCGCGAGGGCAACCCGCTCTCGCTGGCCGTGGTGGACCTGGATTTCTTCAAGAAGATCAATGACAGCTACGGCCACCCGGTGGGCGACCAGGTCATTCGCGCCGTGTCGCAGATCCTGCAGCAGCGCCTGCGCCAGGGCGATCTGGTCGGCCGCTACGGTGGTGAGGAATTTGTCGTGATCCTGCCGTCGACGCCCGCGGTGGCAGCGGCAAACGTGCTCAACGAGATCCGTGCGGCCTTCGAAAGAATCCGGCACAGGACCGATGACAGCGAATTCGGCGCTACCTTTTCTGCCGGCGTGGCCGAGTTGAATATGCACGCGGCCGATGCCGAAACCTTGTTCAGCCTCGCCGACGCGGCGCTGTATGAGGCCAAGCAGGGCGGGCGCAACCAGGTGGCGCTCACGCCAGGCCATGCCGAACCCGTTGAGTCGCTGCTGTAGGAAGGGCGCACGCGTAAGAACGCCGCCGCACCACGAACGACGCGGCGGCGGTCAGCCCCGAGGCAGGCAATAGTGCGAGCCTTCACCCATCCGCCCCTTGAAGAAGCGGATGGATTCCGGCCTACTGGATGTCGTGCATCTGAGGCGCCGGCGGCGGTGGCGGCGGTTTCGGCTGAAAGAGTTGCACAATTTTTTCCGCCGCCAATCCCGCCAGCCCCCCCCCCAACGCACCAACGAAACCGGCTGCGACGCCGCCGGCCTCTCCCGGCATCTTTTTCCGGAATGCAGTGCCGAAGCCACCAGTATTCTTGTCGCCAATGTCTTCGCGGGTCTGCTTCTGCGGCCCGGCCGCCCCCCCCGCGTTCGAT
>DATBUE010000065.1:0-2191 GCA_036516375.1 Noviherbaspirillum sp.
GCGAGTTCCGGCTTGCCGGCTTCCATTGCACCGCCATCGTTCAGCAGCGCGTCGAAGCCTACTTTACCAGCCGACACTTCCGACAGGGCGGCGCCGAACTTCGACTTGGCGGTGTAGTCCTGGTAGGCAGGGATCGCAACAGCTGCCAGGATGCCGATGATGGCAACAACGATCATCAGTTCGATCAGGGTGAAGCCGGCTTGGGCCTTCTTAACGATTTTCATCGATTTCATGGTGGTTCTCTCCAGGTCAGGTAGTTGGTTGGTGCTGCGTTTGGTTGGTACTGCATTGTTTGGTGCCACGCTTCATCTATTGCAAACGCCGTGCCAGGTCGTTTCCGAGGGAAATCATTAGTTTCTCTACAATAAAAGCGACGATTTACGGCAGAGCTTGCTTGATGAGTGACAAATTTTGTCAGCACATGCGCAATTTCTGTCGAGCAACACACCATTTCACAAGAATTGTCACCCGTGTTCGTGCCGGCCCGGCCGCCGGCATGATGCCGTACCAGCCTCGACAAGCGACTGCGCCCGCGCAAATAAAAAAGGGAAGCCCGCAGGCTTCCCTTTCGATGACAAGAATTGTCGGAGATTACAGCATGGCCTTCAGCAGGCGCGCCATTTCCGACGGGTTCTTGGTGGTCTTGATGCCGCACTCTTCCATGATGTCCAGCTTGGCTTGCGCGGTGTCGTCGCCGCCCGAGATCAGCGCGCCGGCGTGGCCCATGCGCTTGCCCGGAGGCGCGGTGACGCCAGCGATGAAGCCGACGACCGGCTTCTTCATGTTGTCCTTGATCCAGCGCGCTGCGTTGGCTTCGTCAGGACCGCCGATCTCGCCGATCATGATGACTGCATCGGTTTCCGGATCGTCGTTGAACATCTTCATGACGTCGATGTGCTTCAGACCGTTGATCGGGTCGCCGCCGATGCCGACTGCCGACGACTGGCCCAGGCCCAGTGCGGTCAGCTGACCGACTGCTTCATAGGTCAGGGTGCCCGAGCGCGAGACGACGCCGATGCGGCCCTTCTTGTGGATGTGGCCCGGCATGATGCCGATCTTGATTTCGTCCGGGGTGATCAGGCCTGGGCAGTTCGGGCCCAGCAGCAGGGTCTTGGAGCCGGCCTTGGCCATGCGGTCCTTGATTTCCATCATGTCACGGACCGGGATGCCTTCGGTGATGCAGATCGCCAGTTCCAGTTCGGCTTCGACAGCTTCCCAGATCGCGGCGGCTGCGCCTGCCGGCGGAACGTAGATGACCGACACGGTTGCGCCGGTTTCGGATTTCGCTTCCTTGACCGATGCGTAGATCGGGATGCCTTCGAAGTCTTCGCCGGCTTTCTTCGGGTTCACGCCTGCGACGAAGGCTTCACGGCCGTTCGCGTAGTCGCGGCACATACGGGTATGGAACTGGCCGGTCTTGCCGGTGATACCCTGGGTGATGACTTTTGTATCTTTGTTGATCAGGATCGACATTTGTTTATTCCTTCAATTAGGCTTTACCAGCGGCAGCGGCGACAACAGCCTTGGCTGCATCTTCCATCGTATCGGCCGAGATGATCGGCAGGCCCGAGTCGGCCAGCATCTTCTTGCCCAGGTCTTCGTTGGTGCCCTTCATGCGCACGACCAGCGGCACTTGCAGCGACACGGCCTTCGACGCGGTGATCACGCCTTCGGCGATCACGTCGCAGCGCATGATGCCGCCGAAGATGTTGACCAGGATGGCTTTCAGGCCCGGGTTCTTCAGCATGATCTTGAAGGCTTCGGTGACCTTCTCGGCGGTTGCGCCGCCGCCGACGTCCAGGAAGTTGGCCGGCTCGCCGCCGAACAGCTTGATGGTGTCCATGGTGGCCATGGCCAAGCCAGCGCCGTTCACCAGGCAGCCGATGTTGCCGTCCAGCGAGATGTAGGCCAGGTCGAACTTCGATGCTTCGACTTCTGCCGGATCTTCTTCGTCCAGGTCGCGGTAGGCGACGATTTCCGGGTGACGGAACAGGGCGTTCGAATCGAAGTTGAACTTCGCGTCCAGTGCGATGACCTTGCCCGAGCCGGTCAGGATCAGCGGGTTGATTTCAGCCAGCGAAGCGTCGGTTTCCCAGTAGGCTTTGTACAGGCCTTGCAGGTTGGCGCGCGCAGCGGCGATCGAGCCTTCCGGCACGCCGATCTTGCGCGCTACGTCGTCAGCCTGGACATC
>DATBUE010000066.1:0-2510 GCA_036516375.1 Noviherbaspirillum sp.
AGCGGATTGCCTGCAGAACAAGGCGCGGCGACGCGACATGACGGGTGCCATGGCAAGGAGCCGCAACGCCGTACCGCAGGCAAGCCGTCCGGCATCGACGAGCTGGTCAGGGCGAATCCGCTCTAAAACGCAGGGCATGGGGCTGGGCTTGTGCATTTGCCGGTCCGTGATGCAGACGTATGCCGGGTGCGCGTTCTGGGTCCCCCTTGCGTTGTGCAGGCAACAGCACAAGCCGGCCACGCTGCCTCCTTCGCTTGCAAACCTGCAAACGTTCTTCAGGAAAATGTAGCCGCCCAGAACTATTCCCATGGGCAAGTTTCAAAGCGCGGGTGTACTTCTCGTTTCCGAACTTGCCCAGAATGGAATATGGTCTTTCGCGCTACGCCCGCGCCTTCGTCACCACTTGCGCTCTTGTCCTCACAGCATGCGGAGGAGGTGATGTCATGGATGAAACCGATACAGAAGCAGTAGTTGCAGCGCGTGGCGCAGACCTTGCAGGCCAGGTCGACATGCATGCTCCTATCCACGACAGCCCTGCGGCGCCGTCGGCCTCCAGGGTGCTTGAAGAGTCGTTTGACGGAATCACAATGACAGGATTCGCCAAAGCGCTTCTTGGCGATAAGGATGTGTTACTCGCCAATGCCAAGGGTGTGAACGGCAGCAACGCGATCAAGGTTCTCTACCGAGGCAACGATGAAGGCAGCGAGAGGGTGATCGTCAACTACACGTTGCCGCGCGCTTTGCAATACACCCTCAGCTTCGACGTGAACTTCTGCTCGGGCTTCGACTTCGGCAAGGGCGGCAAGATGCATGGCCTCGGTCCCGCCAATCCGGTCGCTGGCGGTAACGCGGTATCCGCTCCGCGCTGGAGTGCACGCAGCATGTTCCGCCGCGAGGGTGGCCTGCAGAGCTACATCTACAGCCAGAACATGGCAGGCCAATACGGCGATGTGGTGATCGCCAAGGACTTCACCTTCCATCCCGGCCGCTACTACGCCGTCACGTTCCAGGTGGTGCTCAATCAACCTGCCTCCGCCAGCAACGGCTCCATGCGCATATTCGTGGACGGCGCTCCGGTGATCTACCACGACAACATCAGGTTCCGCGCGACCGACTCGCTGGATTCGCAAATCAGTACGCTGATGTTCAACACCTTCCACGGAGGGCATAGCCCCGACTGGGCGCCGCGCAATGCGGATGGTTCGTATGCGGTCGACTGCGCCTATTTCGACAACTTTGCCGCCTCTCCATCGCTTGAAGTGCGCGCCGCACCGGGCGGCGACTGAGCCGGCGTCGCCGCGCCCAACCGGTCAAGGCTTCGACGCAAAGCGAGTTGAATTGATATCGGAACGAAAGAACATCGGGCGTTCCTGTACGGCCTTGTCCTCCTGCGCCTGCGACAGGATGACTTGCACCCGGCCATGGTATGCGGACTTGCTGCAAACCGGGTCCGCATTTTCCGCCGCGCCGGTTAACGCATACGCTTGGCAGCGGCAGCCGCCGAAGTCCTTTGCCTTCTCCGGGCAGCTACGGCAGGGCTCTTTCATCCACATGTTGCCGCGATAACGATTGAAGGCATCGCTGCGATACCAGATGTCGGACACGCTGTGCTCGGTGACGTTGGGGAAGACCAGGCCGGGAAGGGATTTCGCAGCATGGCAGGGCAGAGCGGCGCCATCGGCGGCGACGGCAAGAAATACCGAGCCCCATCCATTCATGCAGGCTTTCGGGCGTTCCTCGAAATAATCCGGCACGACAAACAGGATGCGCATCTTGTTGCCCAGCCTTGCGCGGTATTGCCTGACGACGGACTCGGCGCGCTGCACTTGCTCGCGGCTCGGCATCAGCTGCGCGCGATTCGCCAATGCCCAGCCGTAGTACTGGGTATTGGCGAGTTCAAGATAGTCGACCTCCATCGCGATGGCCATGTCGATGATGCGTTCGACATGATCGAGATTGTGCCGATGCAGCACCACGTTCAGGACCATCGGATACTCGTATTGCTTGATCAGGCGTGCCACGCGCGACTTGAGGTCGAAGGTTTTCGTGCTGCTCAGGAAATCGTTCATTTCCCTGGTGGAGTCCTGGAAGGAAAGCTGGATATGGTCCAGCCCCGCTTCCTTCATGCGCGCAACGCGCTGTTCGGTCAGGCCCACGCCCGAGGTGATCAGGTTGGTGTAGTAGCCGAGGCGATGCCCTTCCGCGACCAGTTCTTCCAGGTCCTCGCGCAGCAAGGGCTCGCCACCGGAAAAGCCGAGCTGCGCGGCGCCCAGCTTGCGCGCCTGGCGCAACACCGCTATCCATTGCGCCGTGCTCAGTTCATCGCGGTTGGCGGCGTAGTTCAGCGGGTTGTAGCAAAACACGCAGTGCAAGGGACAGCGATAGGTCAACTCGGCCAGGAGCCACAACGGTGGCGCAATGGAAGCGCTTGCGTGATCTGAGTTCGAAGATTCAGCCAAACCAGCCTCGCGTGCTTGCTTCGCGCAAGAAGTCTTTCACATCGTCTTCGA
>DATBUE010000067.1:0-6882 GCA_036516375.1 Noviherbaspirillum sp.
CGCTGCAACTGTTGTATGAACGCCCCTCGGAGGTCCATACAGTCGGGGCAAAGGCTGCTCCGCCTTCGTCGGTCGCCGCGCGCTCTGACAGGCCATCCGCGCTCCCGCCGCCGCAGGCGGCCAGCAGCAGGGACAGCAATACCGGAGCGAAGCGGGAAAGGGTGACAGGGAGTGCACGCGTGTTCTTTGTCTGGTTGGACATGGCCTTCTCCAACAATGCAGGGCGGGGCGGTCTGCTATGGAGGAGTTGGATGCGTGGCGGTTCGCGCGACTTGCAACGGGGATGAGGGCGCTCAATGGGGGTGGGGGTTGGCGTGCTCGGGCCGGTGGATTGAGGCTGGTTCTTCGGGGTGGGCTGAGCGTTTGAACGGGAGGACTGGATTCCCCAGCACCCGAGCCAAGCCGTAGAACAATCCCGGCCAGCGAACGCGCTGTGGCATTGCCGATATCAAGCGCCCAACTGCGCCTTGTGATGCAGCAGATGGTCTTCGATGAAGCTGGCGATGAAATAGTAGCCGTGGTCGTAACCCGAGTGGCGCCGCAGCGTGAGCGGCTGGCCCACGGCCGCGCAGGCTTGCTCGAACAGATGCGGATGCAGTTGCGCCTCCAGGAATTTGTCGTCCAGCCCTTGGTCGATCAGGATGCCGCCTGGATACGGAGCTTGCTGCTGCTTCTGCATCAAGGCCGTAGCGTCGTGCTCGATCCAGCGCGCGCTGTCCTCACCAAGGTAACCGCGAAATGCCTTCTGTCCCCAGGGCGCCTGGATCGGCGCGGCAATCGGCGCAAAGGCCGACAGCGAGCTAAACAGGCCGGGATGGCGCAAGGCCAGCGTCAGCGCACCATGCCCGCCCATCGAATGCCCCATGATGCCGATGCGCTCTGCATCGATAGGCAACAGATCGAGCACCAGCGTACGCAGCTCGTCGATCAGATAGGTCTCCATCCGGTAGTGCTTTGCCCACGGCTCTTTGGTCGCATCCAGATAGAAGCCGGCGCCAACGCCGAAATCCCAGCTCTCGGCTTCGCCTTCAATGTTCGCGCCGCGCGGACTGGTGTCCGGCGCGATCAGGATCAAGCCTTCGCGCGCGGCCACGCGTTGCGCGCCGGCCTTGATCATGAAGGTTTCTTCCGTGCAGGTCAGCCCGGCGAGATAGAACACGGCGGGGCAGCGCTCGCCTGCCAGCACCTGCGGCGGCAGGTAGACCGAGAAACGCATCGGCAAGCCAATTGCGCGCGAGGCATGCCGGTAGAAACGCTGCACGCCGCCGAAGCAGCCGTGCTCGGAGAGCAGTTCGGGCGCGTCCATCAGTACATCACCACCGAGCGGATCGATTCGCCGCGCTTCATCAACTCGAAGCCTTCATTGATGTCTTCCAGCTTCAACTTGTGCGTGATCAGGTCATCGATGTTGAGCTTGCCATCCATGTACCAGTCGACGATCTTCGGCACGTCGGTGCGCCCGCGCGCGCCGCCGAAGGCCGAACCCTTCCATTCGCGCCCGGTGACGAGCTGGAACGGACGCGTGCTGATCTCCGCACCGGCTTCGGCCACGCCGATGATGATCGATTGTCCCCAGCCCTTGTGGCAGCACTCCAGCGCCTGGCGCATCACCTTGGTATTGCCGATGCATTCGAAGGAATAATCGGCGCCGCCATCGGTCAGCTGCACGATGTGGTCGACCACGTTGTCCACTTCATTCGGATTGATGAAGTGCGTCATGCCGAACTTGCGCGCCATCGCTTCGCGTGCCGGATTCAAGTCCACACCGATGATCTTGTCCGCACCCACCATCTTCGCGCCCTGGATCACGTTCAGGCCGATGCCGCCGAGACCGAACACCACCACATTCGCGCCCGCTTCTACCTTGGCGGTGAACACCACGGCGCCCACGCCCGTAGTCACCCCGCAGCCGATGTAGCAGACCTTGTCGAAGGGCGCGTCTTCGCGGATCTTCGCCAGCGCGATTTCCGGCACAACGATGTAATTGGAAAAAGTCGACGTGCCCATGTAGTGGAAGATCGGCTTGCCGTCGAGCGAGAAGCGCGAAGTCGCACCCGGCATCAAGCCCTTGCCTTGTGTAGAGCGGATGGCCTGGCACAGGTTGGTCTTGCGCGAGAGACAGAACTTGCACTGGCGGCACTCTGGCGTGTACAGCGGAATCACATGGTCGCCCGCGCGTACGCTCTTCACCTCCGGTCCGACATCGACCACGACGCCCGCGCCTTCATGGCCCAGAACCGCAGGAAAGATGCCTTCCGGATCGGCACCGGAGAGCGTGTAGTAATCGGTGTGGCAAATGCCAGTGGCCTTCACTTCGACCAGCACTTCACCGGCGCGCGGGCCTGCAAGCTCCAGTTCTTCGATGGTAAGTGGCTGGTCTGCTTGCCATGCAACGGCGGCTCTGGTCTTCATGTTGGTCTCCGTGGAAAGGATGGATCGTCGGTGCGAGTCGAATGGACCGCAATGAATGCGCTTGGTTTTGCCGCCGCGCCGGTTGTTTATTCGGCGTGCCGCACGCGCAGGAAAGTCGCAAAGCGCGGCAATCCCTTTGCCGTGCGCTCGCGGTAACGGTAGGTGATGGTACTGCCTATCGCCGGAGGCGCGCTGCGCTGGGCATCGGTGAAGCCGGAGCCGATGCGAAAGCGCTGCCCCTCCGGCGTTTCCACCAGCAAGGCCCCGAGCATGTCTCGGTACTTGCCCTTGCCCGGAAGATGGGCCACGACCACGGCTTCGGCATCGTGCTGCGGCTTGTACTTCAGCAGAGTGCTGCTGCGTCCACTTTCCCACGATGCATCGGCCCGGTGCAGCATCAAGCCTTCGCCCCCGGCGCGCACCACCGCGTCCAGTTTTGCCTGCAAGGCCGGACGATCCGCGACGCGATATTGCGGCACCACGACCAGCCAGGCGAGCTTGGCGTCGTGCACGCTTGCCTGCAAGGCTTGCAGCCGCTCGGTGAAGGTGCCCGACGCGCCCGGCCATTCGAACACCTGGTAGCTGATCTGCTTCCACTCAGCATCCAGCGGCTCTTCACGCCGCACCGCTGCGGAGGTCTGATCGAAGCGGCGCCGGCCCATCCACAACTCACCATCCAGCGCGTGCGCGGGAAAGCCGGCCGTAAACCAGGCGGGAGCATGGATCTCGCGACCGCTGCGAAAACGCAACGTTCGGCCATCCCACAGTGCGCGCACACCATCGAGCTTCTCGCTGACCCAATAGTGACCGGGGTCGACTGCGCTGCTGTAATCCTGCGCAAGCAAGACCGCAGGCGCGGGCGCATCACCGTGTGCGGGGCCAGCGGCTCCCAGCAGCGTCCAGCACAGGAATGCGCAAGCCGACAGACACCGCAGATGGCGCAGATGGTGTAGACGGCGGAGTGAGGCGAGCAGGGACATGGCGCGGTCCGGAATGATTGAAAAAGCAATCTTTTAATCCGGAAAAGCGCTCACGCGCAAGCACCTCGCCCTGCTGCCTCATGCCGCCGGCAGATCGCTCCAGTCCTCCGGCTCAGGCCGCGGCTGCGCGATCAGCACATCCACTTCATTCTGCTCGCGCAGCCAGCGCAGCAAGCGTCCGCCGCGCCGCGAGCCATTCGCTGCAGGTGCGCCGAGTGCGACCAGATCAGGCATCAGCTTGTCGACATACGACGCCACGCCCTGATCCACCGGTCCTGTAGCAAGCACGCGCGAGAGCAACTGACGGCGCGGACCCAGCGCGGCAATCAACGCATCCAGGCTGCGCCGGGCCGCTTCCTGCTCCTGCTGAGGCGCGAATGCGCTGCGCCAAGGCGTGACTACGCCACGCGGGCCGCTCGGGCGCGCGCTCGCCGCGTCGAGCACATGCAGGAAGCTCACTTGCGCGCGCGGCGCCACCGCCAGTGCGACGCGCGCGGCAGCTTGCGAGGCGGGCGAAAAATCCGTGCTCACCAGCACCTTGTGATACGGCAGGCGCGCCGGACGCTTGACGATCAACAGCGGCGTGCGGCTCGCATCGAGCAAGTCGTCGATGCTGTAGCCGCAGATCAGCGCGTTGAAGAACCCCTCGTCCTGATCGTCCACCACGATCAGATCGGCGCCGCTGTCGGCGATGCGCTGAGCAACGTCGCGCGCGCCGGCGGCCTCCTGCGTTTGCGTCACAGCTGGCATGGCGCCGCCGCCCGCGGCGCCGACGAAGGGGTCGAGCCGCAGCGCACCGAGCATGCTCGATACCGGCACCGCTTCGCTACGCCCGGAGCGCACCGCGCGTACGCCCAGCATGCCGGTGCGCAGGCACAGCATCTCGATGCTTTCGCAACCAAGCGCCACGCCCAGCACCAGCGCTCGCACCTGCGCCGGCGTGGGCGCAGTGGCCACGCGGCTGATGGCGATGATCTTCCTGATCTGCTCCATGTGCGGCTCCGTACGCGCATTCATGTCCGGCGGCGATGGCGACTTCATGACACGCGGCGCGCCAGCGCCGCCGATTCATCCTGCGCGCCTGCATGCAGCGGCGGAGCACCGGCACCGACGTCGACGATTTCGATGTACTGCACCGCGTTGAAGGGCAGATGGATATCGACGATGCTGCCCTTGACGCGGCCGAGCAGGGCCAGCGCCAGCGGCGCCAGCACAGACACGCGCGCCAGATCGCTATTGGCGTCATGCGGGCAGACCAGCATGATGTTCTGCAAGCCCTCGCTACCGATGCGGCGGTAGGTGATGTCGGCATACAGGCTGACGATATCGTTGCGTTCGGTGTCTTCAGGCAACAGGGTGGCGGAAGAGAGCAATTCGAGCAGGGCTTCGGCAGCGTTGTAGCCGGTATCGCGCACGCGCAGCAGTTTTTCTGCGAGCTCGCTCAAGGTCGCGGCGTCGTGTTGGGTCAGGTAGCGTTCGTTGTTCATGGCAAAGTGTCTCCACAGCCCGCAACGCAATGCGCCGGGCTGAAATAAGAATGAATTGCGCAGTCAGCAGACTGTGCGGAAGTCGAGGTGGGGGGAGGGCGGCTCGGGAGGCTGGCGAACCCGGAGGTTCTTCAGGTACTCACCGAGCCCAAGAGAGGCAGGCGAGGTCGCGCGTGGACAACGTTACCTGGCGAATAACGAGCGCAGCGGATTGCTGCACGACACGGCGCAGCATGCCCACACCTTCCACGCGCGCACGCAGACCGCCCGCGATGCGGGCAGTGGTCTTGCGAACGGCAGGAAAGGATGGAATGCGCACGAGCGTCGATGTCCGGAGATTGGAAGACAGGGTCGAGTATAGACCGCCAGTTTTTTTCGTCAACTCATGTACCGTCGAAGCTTGCGCTGCTTCATGCGGGCGTCTTGCGTGTCTGGTAACAGCATTGCGCGAATTCGCTGCAGGAACAGCGAGCTTGCCGCGTGTATCACCAGCTCGTCTCGCGCTCGGCCGTTGCGCTGATCCGGTGGATCGATAGATCCGCACCGACGAATTCCTCCTCCGCATCGAGGCGGATGCCGACGGTTGCCTTGAGTGCGGCGTAGATCGGGCGTAGAAAGATGCTTATTTCTACGGGCTTCTACGGGCGACGCACAATGTCCAGGCACGCGCACGACCCAAGCTGGGAAGGGCCGCCTGGCGATATGACCGGCTGGTGCTCGTCTTATTCATTCCACACCATGAACACAGCCAACCTGTTGCAGGACATTCCTGCTGACTTACCCGAGGAATTCACCGAACTGCTGGTGCGAGGGAACGGCGTGCGCATCGAGCGCATTGTCTCGAAGGGCCATTGCTCGCCACCGGGGTTCTGGTATGACCAGGACGAAGCGGAGTGGGTATTGCTGGTGAAAGGAGCGGCGCGGCTACGCTTTGCCAATCCCGACCGCGTACTCGAGCTGGCGGCGGGCGAGCACGTGACGATCGCGGAACACGAGCGGCATCGTGTCGAATGGACGACGCCGGATGAGGAAACGGTGTGGCTTGCGGTTTTCTATCCTGCGATGGAATAGCCGAAGAAAAGGAAAGCTCGTCGTTCCCGATTCTGATTGCGTTACACGCCTTGTTGCGCTCCCGCCTGCGCGAGACAGAATGTTTGCAATACCGGTGACAACCGAAAAACCACTTTCAGTAACGAATTGGGCGCGTTCCCTGTCGCGCCGTGACTCCTGAGCGGCACCAGTCAATCAAACAGTGTTTGAGTGAACGACTACGGGCAGTAACCGCGCTCGGCGGGGACACTCTTCCTGTTGCCTGCATCCGTTATGTCGAACACATTGCTTGAGCAACTGGCAGTGCCATTCCAGCCGAAATCCACCTGATAGGTACGGGACTCCTCTGGTGTAAATGTGAGGATCAACGGCCCGCACGATCCATTCGTTACGGTGTCTTTCGTTACGACTCCACTCCACTGTCCATAGCTGCGCACATGAACGGGCGTTTTGGCGGGAACTGCGCTTTCCAGCTGAGTCGGCACTTTATTGAACTTGCTCGTCATATTCACAATCCAGGGCAGCAACACCCCCCTGCCCAGGGCTACCGCACCAAAACCCGTTAACTTTCAATGACTTGCAAAGCGGGTTGTAAACATGACGGATATGGCGTTTACTCCGTGCTTTTCACCCGGAGGACGCCGCATGCAAATCGAAGTGAATTTCGCCACATGGAAGGAATGCTTTTCCGCCCTTCCTGATCCGCGTGTTGAAGGCAGGACGTTGCACCGTTTGTTCGATGTCCTGTTTCTGACTCTGTGCGGTGTGATCTGCGGCATGGATGACGAAGAAGCGATCGAGGAATGGGGCCAGGCCCGACTCGACTGGTTGCGCCAGTTCGTGCCCTTGGAAAACGGCATTCCCTCGCATGACACGATTGGGCGG
The DNA here is from genome assembly GCA_036516375.1 of Noviherbaspirillum sp. Classification (GTDB taxonomy): domain Bacteria; phylum Pseudomonadota; class Gammaproteobacteria; order Burkholderiales; family Burkholderiaceae_D; genus Noviherbaspirillum. Next base: position 6,815 of record DATBUE010000067.1, read on the forward strand.
GTCTTGGCGGCGCTGAACCCGGTGAAGTTCCAGGCATGCTTCACACGCTGGATGGCCGCCCTGTGTCC
>DATBUE010000068.1:0-2757 GCA_036516375.1 Noviherbaspirillum sp.
CGGACTACTGAGCGATGCGGAACTCGATGCGCCGGTTGCGGGCACGCCCTTCCGCGGTTTCATTGCTGACAAGTGGCTGGTCCGGGCCGCGACCGTGCGCGGCGATGCGATCAGGATCTATGCCTCGATCAGCCAGATAGCGTTTGACGACCTCCGCCCGCTCGCGGGACAGGGCCAGATTGCGTTCGCGCAGCCCGGCGTCATCCGTGTGTCCGATCACTTCGAGCCGGCGTCCTTCAAGCCCGGCCAATCCCTGCACTACCTCGTCCAGAATGGCGCGTCCGGACGCGGTTAGCACCGCCTTGTTGCTCTCAAAACTGATTGTTCGGTTGGCGAGCAATGCATCAATCCTGCCCTGCTCGAGCGCGACCACGCGCAATCCATTATTGACGGTGTAGGTCGGGTTCAGACTGGTCGCGACGGTGCTGGCGATTTGCTGGCGCTGGACTTCGTTTGCAACTTCGCCGTTCAAAGCGACACTGTTGCCGTCGACTTTCAGCTGCCCGCGGCTGATCAGTTTCAGGTTGGGCGTCAACAGCCGCTGCACGTAGCTGCTCCAGTTCGGCGGCGAAACCACAGCCCCTACTGCAAGTTGATCGACCACCTTGTCCGCGCCATAGACCTCGCGCAACTTCGCCAATATGGCGGCCTTGCTCGCCTCATCGGCGACCGTACCGCTCACAACGACCTGGCCCGGCTCGGCGCTGGCAGGAAGCGGGACACTGGATCGGGCGAAGGCTGCAGGCGCTAATGCCTGCACCAGGAAAAACAAAAAAATCAGGAAACGACGCATGAACTCAGGCTCCGATGAATACTTCGCGAAACGACTCGTAGGCCAGTTTTAGTGATAGCTGTGGCTGGGCGAGATAGGAAGACAGTTTGCCGAGGCCGTACTCTGCTTCGACCTGCGCCTCCACCCACTGGGCCTCGTCAAATGCAATGTGATGCGTCAGTCCCACCTGGGGATCCATCACCGCCTGGAGAGTGCGGGCTGATGCGCCGGAAAAGCCAACAACCATCGATGGTCTTTCCTGGATCTGGGTGAGGAACACTGCAATCTCGAAATCAGCACGCACCAGGAACGGTGTAATCAGGTGCATCCAGAAGGTGGCCACCAAGAAGCGGTACATGGGGTCGGCAGGCAAGGGAAGCACCAGACTTTTTTCCAGCCGGCTGGACCCGCTCGACAACACCGGTTGCAGCAATAATCCAAGGGCCAGCACGAGCTGACGCACGGTGCCTGCGAACCCTGCCTGCGCGAGCATGGCTTCCAGTGCCCCAACTGATTGAAGTTCGAGGAAGTCGGCCAGGGCGGCGTCATAAGCGGGGGTACCCAGCTCCAGGTTCACCGACGCCGCCGAGACCGCCTGAAGCGCGCTGCCCGGGTCCTCGGCTCTTACTACATCTCCACTGAGCGCTTCCAAGCGGTTCCACAGTCGCAGCAACGCGACCGGACTCTTTGCCATGAACGCGGGAGGCGCCTCGATTTCCATGGCGCTCATCAGCAGAAAGGGGAAGCGACGCTGCGCTTTGTCGCAGCTTGCAATCATGTGGCCTGCGATCGCGTGGCGTCGTCGCGGGCCAATAAATGAAAAGTGCATCGGGGGCACCGCGTCGTACAGCAGCTTCCAGCGCGGCTCGGAGGCCAGCAGTTCCATCGTCTGGGCGAGCCACTCATCGAGAATGGAGATCAGCGCCGTGTTATCGGACGCCTTGACGAAGTCGCCCCGGCTCGGAATCTTTCCGAAATACGCGATCGAGGTCTGGGTGGCGGTTCGGCTCATTGCGTGGCTCCCACGCCCGCGCCCGGCGTGACGTCTCCTGCCGTGCGCAACACGCCGGGAGCAATGGGCGACGGTGTACCGACAATGGAATCCGGCAGAACGAGGCCCCGAAAACCCTTCGCTTGCGGAGCAGCACTCGCGCCGCCTGAGGTTTCGGGACTGCTTACGATTTTCAGATCGATCGAAACGGCCACGCCGCTTTTTTCCCACGACAGTTCAAATACGCCGCCATCTTTCTTGCGGCGCTGCGCCGTGTCTATCATGCGTTTCAAGCCGAAATTGCCTGGCTCGCTCAGGACTTCCACAGTACGTCCATCGAAGGTGACGCCACTGATGCGCGCGCCCCGATAACCGCTCACCGACGGCCAGACCATGCTGGTCCATTGGGCCTGCATGTTCCGGTAGCGAAGCTGCTGTCCGTCGATCTCGACCGTGTATTCCGTAAGACCAGGGGCCGGCAGCGGCCGGATCTGGAACACCGTTTGCGGGAGCTCGCCCGCTCCGGCCCCTGCCACCCCTGCGGCAGCGAGCGGACCGATCCAGATCGGAAAACCTTCGACAACGGCGGGCTTCAAACTGACGCCCATGTCTGCCCACGTCCGGGCAGTAAGCACATCGCCGCGACGCACGACAAGCGGCCCCATGGTCCCGGTAACGAACTTCGCAACACGACCTTCAGGGCCGAACACTTCCGCGATCTCGGCACTGCCGGCCTCGATTTTTGCGTCTGCCGCAAATGGATACTTGTTGGCCAGCGTGTTGCGGAACGGCTCCACTACCTGTGCCATCCAGATCTTGATGATTTCAGTTTCCGCCGGTCGCACGATCACCGCAAATGCCTGCATCAACGGCCGCACGAGAATCGGACGAATCGCATGCTTTTGCGAATCGGTCATTCCGATCAACATCTGCTCGTCGACGTAACGCAGCGCCTCTGCCAGTTCGGATCCGTTGCCTTCCAGAGTCTGCTGCA
>DATBUE010000069.1:0-4792 GCA_036516375.1 Noviherbaspirillum sp.
CGGCTTTCAGGGAGATCGACTGGATAACTACTTTCGCGTGGCGCGCGGCCGCTCCGCGCAGACTGCGGAGGAACACGCAGGGTGTTGCGGCGGGATCGCCGCCGGCGAAATGACCAAGTGGTTCGATACCAACTACCACTACATCGTCCCGGAGTTCACCGCAGCGACCGAATTCCAGCTGGATGCCTCGCGCCTTCTGGAACAACTGGACGAAGCGCGCACCCAGGGCGTCAAGTTCAAACCCGTCATCATCGGTCCGGTGACCTATTTATGGCTTGGCAAAGCCAAGGACGAGTCCAACAAGCTGGCCTTGCTTGAACGCCTGCTGCCCGTCTACTCCGAGCTGCTGGATCAGTTGGCTGCGCAAGGCGTCGAGTGGGTACAGGTCGACGAGCCGGTACTGGTGACTGAACTGGATGCCGAGTGGCAGCATGCGCTGAACCTCGCGTACCACCACCTCAAGGGCAGTCGCGTCAAGCTGCTGGTGGCCACGTATTTCGGCACCCTGGAGGAGAACCTGTACCTCACCTGCAATCTGCCAGTCGCAGGCCTGCATCTGGATGCCATCAATGCCCGTAACGAAGTACAGCCGCTGCTCAACCTGCTGCCGTCGCACAAGGTACTGTCGCTAGGCGTCATCAATGGCCGCAACATCTGGAAGACTGATCTCAATACCGTGCTCGACTGGCTGGAGCCGCTCGCCAAGCGCTTGGGCGAGCGGCTGTGGATCGCCCCGTCCTGCTCGCTGCTGCACGTACCGGTAGATCTCGCCAGTGAACAAATCCTGGATGCCGATATCAAGTCGTGGCTGGCTTACGCCCTGCAGAAGCTGGACGAGTTGAAGGTGTTGGCCATCGCCTTGAACCAAGGGCGTGCAGCAGTGGTTGCCGAACTGGGTGCGAATCGGGCCGCCATCGCCTCTCGCCGCACTTCCCCGCGCGTAAGCAACCCGGCAGTCAAGGCCGCACTTGCCGGCATCACGCCGGCGCTGGGTAAGCGCAAGAGCCCGTACCGGGTGCGCACGTGGAAACAAGCGGCGCTGCTGAACCTTCCTGCTTATCCGACTACGACCATCGGCTCCTTCCCGCAAACGGCAGAAATCCGCCTTGCGCGTCGCCAGTTCAAGGCAGGCGAACTGGATGAGGCCAACTACAAGACCGCGATGCAGGCCGAGATCGCCCGCAGTGTGCGCGAACAGGAAACCTTGGGTCTCGATGTGCTGGTGCACGGCGAAGCCGAGCGCAACGACATGGTCGAATACTTCGGCGAGCAGTTGGACGGTTACGCGTTCAGCCAGTTCGGCTGGGTGCAGTCCTATGGCTCACGTTGCGTCAAGCCGCCCATCCTGTTCGGAGATGTCAGCCGCCCGAAGCCGATGACCGTGGAATGGACAAAGTACGCCCAGTCACTGACCGGCAAGCCGATGAAGGGCATGTTGACCGGCCCGGTCACCCTGCTGAACTGGTCCTTTGTGCGCGACGACCAGCCGCGCGCGGAGTCTTGCTATCAGCTTGCGCTGGCCATCCGGAACGAAGTGCTGGATCTGGAAAAAGCCGGCGTGCAGGTGATCCAGATAGACGAGGCTGCGCTGCGTGAAGGCCTGCCGCTGCGCAAGGCGCAGTGGAAATCCTATCTGGACTGGGCGGTGGAGTCCTTCCGCATCAGCGCCAACGGCGTGCAGGACGAGACCCAGATACACACCCACATGTGCTACTCCGAGTTCAACGACATCATCGCTTCCATTGCCGACATGGACGCTGACGTCATCACCATCGAGACCTCGCGTTCGGACATGGAGCTGCTCGAAGTCTTCCGCGATTTCAAGTACCCCAACCAGATCGGGCCCGGGGTCTACGACATCCACTCGCCGAACATTCCGACGCAAGAGCACATCATGCAGTTGATGAGGAAAGCCGCCGAACACATTCCGTCCGAGCGTTTGTGGGTGAATCCGGATTGCGGCCTGAAGACGCGCCAATGGCCGGAGGTTCTCCCCGCATTGACGAATATGGTGGCCGCCGCCAAGGCCTTGCGTGCATCGGGGGCATCAGAATTTGCGCCGTCATCGCCGCGTAAATTGGCCTCGGTCGCGTCCAGCACTTGAAGCGCGCAATTGATGCGCGCGATTGATACGCGCTTCAGGCAGCAGGCACCGGCAACGCCGCCCTGCTGCTTGAAACGGCAATTGCGAGCCGTTGTCTATCGCGCCAGCTTCAAGCGATGGGCAAAACGCAGCGCAACAACCACGATGCCCAGCGCGCAGATCAGCAACACAGCGCCTGTGCCGGCCAGGCTGACCACGACGCCAGCCAGGCCGACGCCGGCGGATTGCCCGAGGAAGAAGCTGCAGGCAAAGGCCGACATGGCCGCGCCGCGCCGCGCCGGATCCATCTGCGTCGCATTCGCCTGCAGCGTCGTGTGCATCATGTAGAAGCCGATTCCGGCGGCGAAACAACCAATGCCGCCCCACCCCCAGGCCGGTACCAGGCCCACGGCGAGGTAGCTGAGCCCGACCATCATGCCGCCCGCAATCGTCAGCCTGCGCTCGCCCAGGCGCACCAGCCGTCTGGATGCGAGCGCGAACACGAAGCCGCCGAGGCCGAACACCATCACCAGCGCGCCGGCTGAGGTCAACGAAAGGCCGAAGCGCAAATGCACGTGGGTGGCGATGAAGGCAAAGGCGCCGTACAGGAACGCACCTTCCAGGAACACCGTGAGCAGGATCACGCGCGCCCAGCGCTTGTTCAGCACTTCGCGGAATTCGAGGAAGCTGCGCGACAAGGCGTTGCCTTCGGCCCGGTGCGTGATGCGCGCGGCCGCCGGCAGGCGCCGGTTCAAAACCAGCAAGGCCGTGCCGACCAGTACGAAGGCGATGGCGATCAGGAAGAACGGCAAACGCCAGTTATGGACATCCGCCGCCAGCCCGCCGAGCAGCACTCCGCTCGACAGCCCGAGCACCTGCCCGATCAGAAAACGCGCGATCACGGCCTGGCGCTGCTGGTAAGGCACGACGTCGCCGATCCAGGCCATCGACAAGGGAATCAGCGCAGCCGCACTGACGCCAGCAAACATGCGCGCCGCCACCAGGGCGCCGTAGCCCGGCGCGAGCGCACACAGCAAGGCGCCCAGCGCGCTGGCCATGGCCGATAGCCCGACAGCCAGGTATTTGCCGTAGCGGTCGCCAAAGGGTCCGAAGATCAGCAGCGAGAACGAGTAGGACAGCGAGAACGCGGTGATCACCTGCGCCGCCTCGCCGACGGTCACGCCGAATTCGGTGGCCAGATGCGGCAGCATGGGATCGGTCACGCGCAGGGAAATGCCGCTGCCGAAGGCCGCCAGCGAAAGCAGCGGGACGGCCAATGCAGGAATGGCGGGCGCGCTGGAAGAAGAATCGGTTGTCATTGTCATTGTCGACGGCAGGCCCAGATTCTAGAGCGAATCCATATTGATCCGCTTGCCGGTGTCGCAGTTCTTGTCCACCTTGCTTGCCCACTTTGCTGCTCGGCTCCTTGCGTAGGCCCTGGCGCGTTGGCCTTTCGGCAGGCAATCCGTGGATGGGCAACGCGAATCCCCTGCAGCTCCACGTCGACTCCCTCGAGCGAATCCGATGCCGGACGGCTTGCCCACGACACGGCGTTGCGGCTCCTTACCATGGCACGCGCACCGCCAGGGCTTCGTCCCGGAGCAGGACTTCCACAAGGGCACGTGCTTCGGAAGGAGAAAGCGCGGCGACGGTAAAGCGCTCGGTCTTGAAGACAGGGAGTGAGGTTTGCATGGCGAGCATAGGGAGATCACTCCCGACACGTAGCCAGGGTTTCAAAAAAAGTTCCGTCCTGATAAGCCCCTTCCCTTTTTTTTTCTGCTGAAAGGAGAACGTTCTCGGGCGAAGGCGCGTGCAGCAACTCGTTGCGTCGGCGGATTGGAATTGTTTATACGTTTAAAACACTCACGCTTGAACCCTGCGCATCGATTCCCGATGCATGGCGTATCCCGGGAATCGCAGGAACAGCCTGCCAAAAACGTCGGCAGCCCGGCGGATAACCCGCTAGGTGCCCCCATGATTCGTACCCTGCCGACGGAATTAAAGCTTCTCTTAGCCAGGCTTGCTACCGGCCCCAGGTCGCCTGCGGCTTTCGCGGCTGCCCTGCGCACCCCGGAGGAAGATGTCGGCTGGCTCACCGGCTACGATCTCCTGCGCGAAGACCCGCGTGCCGTGATCAGCGACCGACCCACAGTAATGGAGTTGGCGGAGAAGATCGGGCGCAGCAGTGCTCCAAACCGCATGCGTGCCGCATTGAACACAGGCGGCTACGACTCGCCGCGCCTGCATCCGGACATCAGGTCGCTGAAACACTTTGCCAACGACGAAGACGCAAACGAGTTTGAGAACGAACAGGCCTTGCAACTGATTGCGACGGACCTTGGTCAGTTGGACCACCTCGGAAAAGGAAGTGAAGAGACGGATCTGGGCGCGATCATGAAGCTGCAGTCCCAGTTTGAGCGCCTCCGGACAGCAAGCAATCCGAATGGGCGACCTGACGAGGCGCCGTCCACCTCGGTCGTATTTGATGTCCTGTTACAGGGTGTGGCGAACCGCCTGCAATATATGAAGGGTCATGCACAAGTGATGGGCGCACAACTAGTTGCCTCCGCAACCGTGGCCCCATTCCGAAAGGGATTCCATCCCGGCCCCGCTCTGCTGGATGGGGCGTCTGCCCGCGCACGTGTCAAGGCTCTGTCGGACGCCCTGCACGCAACCGGCAAAGCTGCGTTGAATGGTCTGAGCCAGAAG